>CAYRIM010000001.1:0-23869 GCA_964424445.1 uncultured Candidatus Saccharibacteria bacterium
CTCTTCCTTATCAGGAATGGCTAGAAACATTGGAATGGAAATGCTATCAGAATATATGGATGTGACACCTGAAGCACTGGAAGGTGGAGAAGGGGATGATTTTTGGATAAACATGGGAAGAGAAATTCTAGCAGAAAGATTAAAACTCCCACCAAAATCACTCTCGGGCGGAACATCACAAGAAATATTAAATAGTGTGGGCAGAAGAAAGATAGAAAAAAACCTAGGAATAAGATTTGGGTCCCTAGATTTTATAGGAAATCAAGACTTTGCAACTTTCGTAGGGGGAATAATAATAGAACAAACACTAGGATTACCGGGAGGGAGTTTTTCCTCTGGCTCTTTTGACCAGATAGTTTCTTTGGTTGGTAAAGAAAAGTTTGATGATATTTTCAAAAACCCAGAAAAAATAGATGGCTTATTAGGGTTATCTTCTTCTAGCTTGAAAAATCCTTTTACAACATCTCGATTCATCAGAGAAAGAAATCCCACAGCATACAAAAGAGCTGTCGGAGACATCCTACTACAAGCAAAAGTAGGTAACTATTCTAAATATGCAACGATTTCATCAATAAACGAGTACCAAATATTAGGCTCAACAAGAAGACAAGTGGCTTATGGACCACAAGAAGACAAGAAAGATGAGGTTTTCGATCTGCCAGAAGATACTATAGAAAAAATTTTAAGCAACGATTATTCTGTTTTTTATAACATAGGAATAGACGAAGTAGCAAAAAGATTAACAGACAATGAATGTGAGAGAGAGACGATAAGAAGATGGTTTACTGATTATAAAAATTTGGGACTGGAAGATGTAAGATGTTTGTATTCTGGTGTTTTCAAAAAAGAAGTAGTTCAAACAATAGAAGAGATAAGAAATATAGACCAGCCTAGAGTTGATGCTTGGAATAGAGAGATAAGAAGAATAAGGATGCTGGAAGATGCTTTTGTTGGAAGAAGCTTGACTGAGAGTGAATTAGCAACAATAGCCCAACTGGAAGAAAACATAAGAATTGAAGAGCTCCCCGAAGAAGAGTGGCTCTATCAAACCGAAGACTATTTTGACCAATCCTATGGACTGCCGATAGGGGGAATATCTAATATATTTATAAAAGATAAAGCTGACACTGTATTCTATATGATAGGCCAATCTGAAAGAGAAGCGCTAACCTATAAAGAAATAGAAGATGAACAGCAACAAGACGAATTAGATATTTTATACAACAAGATAAAGGTTACCAAAGAAAACCTCGAAGAGCTAAAAGAAAGAGAGGCGAGGGGAGAGGAAGCCAAAAACGAGATAGAAAATGTCGAAAATGAACTTGATGAACTACAAAGCAAAGCAAGGATGCACGAACTCGCTCGGCTAAGATCTCAAGACCTACAAGAAAATAAAGAAAAAATAAGTTTTTCAAACATAGACTTGGGAGAAATAGCAGAACTAACCTCCCTTAATCCCTCAACATCTATAAACACAATTGCCGAAGAGATAGGCTCTGCTATGATAGAAAATCTTTTGAATTTGCCTTTCGGATCCGCAAAAAGAATTATTGATAGTTCAGCAAAACGAGAAGGCATTGAAGAGGAGACCATAGGACTTCAGCACATAGAAAGAGAACTAAACATCCTCCCCGGAACATTCGAAAGTGATTCTTTGTCAGAAGCCATAAGCAAGGCAACTAGCGATAAGTTAAGATTTCTATCTATTCTTTTACCCGAAGAAAATGCTACGAAAATAGAAGAAAATTTCCCAATATCAATTGAAAACGAGAACTGGTACAAGAGAAACCTCACAAAAACAGATGATAGGTTTGGAATCGAAGCAGGAACCACCTTCAAATTAATAAGCGAAGACATACCTCCAATAGAATATGCGAGAATAATAGGTGAGTCCTACATGGAAGAAGAGGTCACCAAGGGTTTGTCTGAACACCTAGACATGAATGTCTTTGGATACAAAATAAACAGCGAAGACATAGGTAGTTTATTTGAAGGAAATATTACGGACATAGCTCTAAAAATAGGAAGTAAAAATCTAGACCAGGCCATGGATCTACCCACAGGAACAATGGCCAGCTTTGTAAGCGACCCAAGCACTAACTCTCTCAGCGAAGTGTTAGCTGTTGCAGGACAAGAAGAACTAGCTACCTATATGGGTATATACGGACAGATAACAGGGTCTGGCAATGTATCTGAAAACATTGGGCAATCAAACATAGAAAGAGTTCTCGACCCCTACTCCTCTCTACCTTCAGGTTGGTTTGATGGAGCAAGCCTAGAAGAAGTAATAGCAAACATAGCACAGCTTAACGCCCCTCAATCTTTCACTTATCTAGCACAATACGACAGAAAAACAATGGAGGGTTCGGAGACCAAGCTTTTGTCCTTATTTGGCTTCAGTTCATCTTATAGCTTAAGAGAACTACAGAACAACACTTTCTCTTATGGTTCTCCAGAATATCAAACAAGCATAATTACCGACAACAAACTAAACCTACAAGAAGGAACAACCGCAAAATTATTCCAAAAACAAACAAGTATAAGTGAATACAAAAAACAAGTAAACAAGAGATATACTGAAGAAAAAATAACAGACTGGCTTTATGCAGATGTCTTACCTGACAAGGTAGGAAAGATATTAGACAAATATGATATCACCCTAGACGATCTTGTTGATGCAATAAAAAACCCCGAGGAGATAGAAAACAAGGCAATAACCGCTCTTTTTCAGTCTGGAGAAATGGAAAACCTCCTGGATCTTGGCATAAAAATACCCATAAAAGGAGACTTTACAGAAAACATATCTCAAAAACAAATCGAAGAACTCCTAGGTCTAAAAGAAGGTAGCTTCTCTTCTGGGAACTCCATTTACGATGTTATGAACATAAATGGCGGCAAAGAGTTTGCTGCCGCCTTCAGGATAAGGGTTCCCGAACAATACAATACTGACGAATCCATAAAGTTGTTTCTTATAGACCAAGTTTTCCAGCCAAACTCTTCTTATTGGGGAGACGCCACCAATACATTCTATGCGAGGAGCGTTGACAACGCCCTAAAACTAACCAATCCCATAGAATTAATAACGGAGATAGGGGGAGAAAGCCCAACGAAAAAACTTCTCACAAAAGGTGTGTCAGTAGCAGGATATGGCAACATGGTGCGACAGAATCAATTTGGAAAGATGGATCCTGGAGACTTTCTTTCTTTCTTGCTCCCACCCACAGATGATTCCAAATATTCGCAATTCCTAGGATACATGGGTAGCGCCAAAGCCGCGCTAGAATTAATAAGAGATCCCGATAACCTAAAAAATCCCCGAAACCAAACGCTGATCCTAGAAGCGCTAAAAAAGTCAGCAAATATAGATCTGGATGACAGAATAGGCTTTACACCCGGAACAATAGAGAACATCATTCTCCACCCAGATCAATCCAAAACGATTCTTATGGCCGAAGGAATACAAAAACTAAGTGAAGAAATGATGGGAGAAGACGCAAGGAGATACCTTTCAATAGCATATTCTTACTTCCCAGAGTTTATTCCACCCTCTCTTTCGCCTTATTTAAATCAAATCGTAAACCCACTAGACCCCAACCAACAACCCAACAACAGAGGATGCATAAATGCTATAAGCAGTGGGGATATAAGCTCGGTCTTGGATGCCGAGAGCGCTTGCTCTGTAAACCTAAGAAAGAAACTAAAAAAGACAATAAAGGAAAGCACTCAAATAAAAGATCTAGCCGGGAGGATCCTCACAGACGGAGTTACAATTGAAGACAACGACCTCCACAACATACTAAGAGGAGACATGAAGTCTATTGCCTCTATCGGCTTTGCTTTTACTGTAAGCAAGATAAATTCTAGAGTAAACGAGAATGAAGACACAATAGGTTTAATACCACCAGGATTCCAAATAACATATAAAGAAATGAGGGATGCTATGTGGGGGAGCAACGAGCTAAAAAACAAAGTTGCCTTGTCAGCATCCCTAGATTTTCGACAAGAAAACCCCACCTTAAGCCCTCAGTCAGAAGAGTATAGAGAGGGCTTGAGCCAAGCCATAGACAGCGCTATAGAAAGAGCCGTCCCCGATGCAAGAAAGAGTCTTCAGTACCGCTATCTCGATGCTCAGCTGGCTTCTGTGGCCGGTAAAAACGAGGATATACCAGCAGTACCGCTAGGATTCACAAGGACTATGTTTGAGGGCACAGACACCGAAAGGAACAATATGCTGGTAAATTATGGTATATCTTATGTTATGTCCAACGAATTTCTACCAGGCGACCTAATGGAAAGCGACACAGTACAAAACGCTATTAATGCTTATATTGCAGACCCCAACAAAGACTTTGATGTACTCAAAGACAACCTTCTTGGCTCAGAACTTAAAGGAGAGATCTTCAGCACCATAGATAAAAAATTTAACAGTCTTCTGGGCGGAGAAGACATACCCATACCAACAACAGGCATAACAGAAAACCTTTATAATATTGCCAGGGGAGAATCTTTTGATGAAAATTTTTTAAAAGATTGGGGAGAAATGGGGCAAGACTACATAAGCGGAACGGTAGATCAGGCACTAGAATTGCCTTCGGGAACCACAAGCAGATTACACCAGACCTATAAAGACCTTAAAGCTGGAGACATAAGCAAGGGAGATGCTATAGCCCTAGCAATAAACCTTGTTTTTGGCAAAGAGCTTGGGAAACTAGATCAAGCACTGGGTCTACCACAAGGATCCACTAGTGCCATAATTACCGCCGCCATAGTAGGGGGACCTATAGCCTGGGCAGCAGCTATTATCACCATACTATTTGGCTTTTCTAAAGTAGAATATCAGGTTTCTTGTCCTGGAAACTACTGGGGGTGGTGCACAGAAACAGAACAGGTGCACATGCAGTGGGCCCAAATAAATACTCGTCAAATAATAGATGACATATTGAGAATCAACGAAAGAATGGGAATAACGGGGCCAGACCTAGATGATTCCAATAAAAATCTACTTCCTTCTATTATTGGAACCTTTAGAAAGGAAGACGTTGATTATTTTTATGGACTAGATGATGGCAGGTTTATGGAAGAAAGATACCCAAGAGAAACAATCGAAGAAAGAATAAAAACCGGCTCAAAGGGTTTATATCAGAGTGACTACATGAAAGGGTTTGTACATATTGGATATTAGAACATAATCTGGGATTCAGATTGCACGATTTTTAAACCTAACCTTCTTTATAATATCATTTTTTACTTTTTCGTTTATCGTCTCAATAATATCTTTTTGCCTTAGTGCTATCTCCTGAGCACAAGAACTATCGGACACCAGCAAGTATAAACATTCTCCTTTAAAAGAAATTATTTTTACATTCTTCAAGAATAAAGGATCAAAGAGGTCCCCCAGGACATTCTTTGCTATATTACAAATAAAGGCTGCTTGTGCAGCCTTTTCTAGGTTTTTATTTTTCATTGCTTTTTTTGAAAGATCGCCAATTTTTCTCATGAAAGATTACTTAAAAAAAACAAAGCGCCCCAATAACTAAAAGTTAAGAGCGTAGAGGCATTATAACATAAAGATAATCATTTCTCTCTTCCCCCCTAATAACAGCTGGGTTTATTTTGCCGCCAAACCTCATTTCAATGCTTTTCTCTTCTATGTTTGGTAAAACATCTAAGATATACTTAGCATTAAAAGATATTTCAATCTCCCCCCCCTTCATTTTGACTGGTATCTTACTTGTGCTCTCGCCTATTTGTGTTCCTTGTCCAGTAATAGACAGTGTTCCTTGACTATCTTTATTCTTAGCGGGCTTTACGCTCAACTTTATACTATTGGCAGACTCACGGGCAAAGAGACTGGCCACCTTACATATATTAAAAAATTCTTCTTTATCAATTACTATTTCGCTTTCGAAATCAGAGGGTATTATTTGTTCATAGTTCGGATAATCCCCATCAATCAAACGAGAAACAAGGTGTACCGACCCAAAGTCAAACAAAACCTGGTTTCCGTCAAAACAAACGTTTATTTTTTCAGACGCGTCTTTTACCAACTTGCCTACCTCAACCATTGTTCTAGAGGGAACTATAAAGGAGTCGCTATGTTTATTTGACCCCTTTGTTATTTTTATACTTTTCTCCGATAGTCGATAGCTATCTGTAGCTGCCATTTTTAATCCCCCTTTATCAAACCTAAACAAAACACCACCCAACACCGGCCTAGTATTATCCATGGCTGCTGAAAAAACAACCTGGGGTATAGCGGCAGCAAAGGTCTTTGAAGAAACAGAGAAAATACTATCCCCACTTATATCTGGTATGTTTGGAAAGTCCTCAGCACTAACACCCTTCACCACAGCACTATATTTTTCTCCTTCTATAGAAACGTCTGTATCCGTGGTGTTTATATTTATTTTTTCCTCTTTTATGTTTGATATAAAGTCTGTTATTAACTTGGATGGCACAGCTATACTGCCATTCTCTTCTATCTTAGCGCCAATCCAATAATTTATACCTAATTCTAAGTCTGTAGTAGATATTTTTAGTCTACCTTTGTCTGTGGTTAATAGAATATTATCAAGAATCGGCAAAGAGCTCTTTAAAGATATAATTCTCGATACTCCAATCAATGCTTTATTTAAGTTTTCTTGTACACAAGTAATTTTCATTTTTTATAAACCCTTTATTATTATTAATAATATATTAATTACTTTATTAATAATAGTAATAATAATACTGTGGATACTGTTTAAAAATATTAATATTACTGTATATTTCCTTTTTTTATATTATTTATAGTTGTTAATAAATATATTTATAAAAGATGTTTTTGTTGGTTGTTTTTTTAATTTTTTGTTTATAAAATTTTTAGAGGGAAAAATATTTATATAATGTCCACAAAATATCCACCAAAACATCAATTAACAATTGGTGTCTTTTCCATAATTGTTTCTTATTTTTCCACACCAACTATTATTAAAAAATTTACTTTATAGTATAGAGTTTTTCTTTTATATTATTAATCTCGTGTTTTATAATATCGTTATCTTGAAGTTCTTTATTTATTTTTTTACAAGCATGCATTATGGTAGTGTGGTCCTTTCCGCCCAGTTCTTTTCCTATCTTAGGGAAGGAAAAACTTAATTCTTCTCTTAGGAGATAGGCAGATATTTGGCGGGGATGGACTAGTTCTTTATTTCTTTTTGTTCCTAGGAGCTGTTCTAGTGTTATGTCATAGTAATTAGCCACCCTCTTTAGTAGTTCTTTTGGGTCGACTATCTTCTGTCTGCCATCCATAACCGATCTTCCTAATATTTTTTTTACATCATCTAAAGAGGGCCTTTGGTTGTTTAGCTCGGAGTAGGCGATAATACGATTTAGTGCTCCCTCTAGCTCTCTTATGTTTTTTTGAATGTTTTTTGCTATGTGGTCTATAACATCGTTTTCTATCTCTATCTTTTTGTCCGCTATTTTGTTTTGGAGTATGGCTATTCTTGTTTCAAGATCTGGTGGGTTTATATCTGCGATCATACCCCATTCAAATCGCGATATTAGCCTTTCTTCTATTGAGGGTATTGCCTTTGGTGGACGGTCACAGGTTATAACAATCTGTTTGTCTTTTCCGTGCAAGGTATTAAAGGTGTGGAAAAATTCTTCTCCTGTGGATTCTTTCCCGGCAAGAAACTGGATATCGTCTACCAATAAAACGTCAGCGTTCCTGTAGCTATTTTTAAACTTTTCTCCTTTTCCTTTGCGGACCAAAGAAATAAATTCGTTTGTGAATTTCTCACAGGTTGTATATATTACATTCTTTTTCTTATCCCTTTTTGCTATTTCATTTCCTATCGCTTGCATGAGATGGGTCTTTCCTAGTCCAACCCCCCCATAAATAAATAGGGGGTTATAGGTAACTCCTGGGCTTTTGGATACTGCTTGAGCGGCTGCGTGAGCTAAACGATTGGACTCTCCTATTACAAAATTATCAAAAATATATTTTGGACTTAGTAGGAAAACCTCTCCCCCTTCTTTATTTTCCGTAGCTTCCATGTTTTTTGTGGTTGGCCTTACGGAAAGGGCAGATTCTGACTCCGAGCTTTTTTGAGAAGAGATAGTATATTCCACCTTTTTTATTGTGTTGATTAGTTTCTTTAGGGTAGATAATATTTTGTCGTGGTATTTTTTTTCCAACCACTCCTTTGTAAAAGAATTTGGTGTGCCTATTATTACTATGTCATCTTCTATTCTTAATATAGAGGTGTCTTTGAACCAGGTGGTAAAGTTTGCTTTTGAAAGAAGAACTTCTAGCTCTCCCAGGCAAGTTGTCCAAATCTGCTCTGGATCCATTTTTATAATTTAGTATAAGTAATAAATAAACAACTAAATTTATATTAACAAAGTTATACACAGATTACAATATAATATTCACAAACTGTTTATAATTTTTTTGTTCCATTGACAATAAGGGGGGTAAAATATATACTTGTAAGGTGTTAGCGGTTACGAAAAAGATTATTTTTAGGTTATAAAAAATAAACAAGGAGAGCCCACATCAGAATGGGTTGAGGATTTTGAAAAAAGGAACATCCGTTTTTAAAAAAAGAAAGAGACTAAAGACGCATGGTTTCAGAGAAAGAATGCAGACTGCCGGTGGCAGAAAGATTTTAGCTGCAAGAAGAAGAAAGGGAAGAAAGAGAATAAGTGTTAGTGATGAGAAAAAATAAAAATACAGTAGTATGATCTCCCAAACAAGCATAAGATCAAAAAGAGAATTTGAGTTGGTTCGCAAAAAGGGGAGAAGTTTTTTGGGAAGATTCTTTTCTTTATGTGTTCTTTCTCAAAAAGAAAAAGACGGTACGACTAGATTTGGAATCATTATAAGCTTAAGGGTTTCAAAAAAAGCGGTTTTAAGAAACAAGAAAAAGAGGCAAATAAAAGAAATCGTCGGAAAGAATAGAGAGAAAATAAAAAAAGGTTATTTATGTGTCTTGGTGGCGAAAAAGAGCATTTTGGAGTCTAGCTACCAAGAATTAGAAAGAGATCTTGTTTTTTTATGCAAGAAGGCTGGCATAATATCATAAAAAAATTTTTCTGGGGGGCTGCGAATGTACCCGCTATCCTTCTGGTAACACTTATTGTTTTTTACCAAAAAACCCTTTCTCCTGATCATGGTTTTTTGTCTGTTTTTTTCCCAAATGGTTGTTGTCGTTTTTATCCCTCGTGTTCTGAATATTCAAAAAAAGCCTTAGAGAAACATGGTTTTTTCAAGGGTACTTTTTTATCTTGTTGGAGGGTGCTCCGCTGTAACCCGTGGAGCGAGGGCGGAATAGACGAGGTAGTCTAAGTTTTTATTTTTCAATTTTTAACTTATTTTTATTATGTCTTTTATTTGGAATGAATTATTATATGAACCATTATTAAAGCTTTTGGTATTTTTTTATAACGTGATTCCCGGCAACGATCTGGGTATTGCTATTATATTGCTTACTATTTTAGTAAGACTCTTGATGCTTCCCTCTTCAATTAAAGCCTCTCGTTCTCAAAGGAAGATGCAAGTGCTAATGCCCGAACTCAATAAGATGAAAGAACAACACAAGGGAGACCAGCAGGCAGTAGCGAAAGCCCAAATGGATTTCTATAAGCAACACAAGATAAGTCCTTTTTCGAGTTGCCTCCCACTTCTTGTTCAGCTTCCTATAATATTTGCTCTTTTTGGAGTCTTTAGGGCTGGCCTAGGAGAGATAGATCCATCTAAGATATATTCTTTTATTAAATTACCGGAAATCCTAGATACCACCTTTTTGGGATTAATAGATTTAGCTAGTCCCGATAAGTTTGTTCTACCCATTCTTGCTGGCGCAAGTCAATTTATTCTCAGTAGAATAACCACCTCTACGTCGAGTTCCCCTGGTCCTGAACAAGCTATCACAAGACAAATGACCCTTATTCTCCCTGTGATGACAGTTTTTTTTGCCATGAGTTTTCCTGCGGGACTTGCTCTTTACTGGGTAGTAAGCACCCTCTTTGGTATAGGACAGCAGGTCTATGTTAATAGGGAGAAAGAAAAAGAAGTAATCATCAGAGTAAAAAACGAAGAGGGGGGTGAGGGGAAGAACAAAGAAGGCGCATAGTTTGGCCAAGGTTGTTGTTCTTTTCAAAAAAATCAAACATAAACCATTTCTTATAAATAAAGGATTGTCAAATTTGCTATATTGAGCAGAATATGCTAAAATCTCTAGAATATAACAAGTAATAACAATATTTATGCCTAATCTCAAAGCCTCTATAAAAGATGTTAGAAAATCTCAGAAAAGGAGAATGGGAAACCTGCAATATAAAAACGAAGCAAAAAAAACCACAAAGGAGTTTATGGCAATTGTTTCTAGTGGAGACAAGGAGAAAGCTAAAAACATCCTGTCTAGGGTTTATAAGATTACAGACAAAATGGTCAAAAAAAATATAATCCATAAGAATACAGCGGCTCGGAGAAAATCCAAACTGACAAAAATATTGGCAAAATAAAAACTCCTCGGAAAACCGAGGAGTTTTTAAGTTTTTGTGAACTTTTTGTTTTTTTATGGAAGTTGTGTTGGTTCTGACACGCCGATCAAAGAAAAGACCCAAGATTTTATAGCGAAGGCAGCAGCTACGATAATAAGACCCACTATAGCATAGATCAGAGTGCTTTTTGCCTCCTCCACTGCCTTGGGGTTGCCTCCTGATGTTAGATACTTAAAACCACCAAGAATCAAGTAAATCACTGCTACTAATCCAGCAATCACCAATACATAACCAAGAATTCTGTTTATTAAATCTGTTAGGCTACCAGTAAAGCCGACCCTGCCTATCGTTGCTGCGAAAGCAGAATTTGCTACTAGTAAATATCCCAGAGAAGAACTAATCTTTATATGTGTCTTTAGTTTTTGTATCATCTTTTCTCCTTATTTGTTAATTATTTTATTTTTATATTTTAAACAGCCTGTGGCTTTATGGTTTTCTTTCTTATTTTATTATATATTTTTTTATTTACAATAAGTATTAGCTTTTATTGTATATGGGGGTAGCTTCTATTAATAAATCATTTTTGATCAATCTGTTCGTTCCAACCAAGGTTGTTTCTAGGATAATTCTATAAAGGCTGTAAAGAAGTTGAATAGAGCCCAAAAGGCAAGAAGAATAACAAAACCCACTACAGAGGTATATAAGCCCTTCACAGCCTTTCCTCTTGCGTCTGGATTTCCAGCAGAAAGCATGTATTTTATTCCGGAAATCATTATCATAATAGCAGCGACAATCCACCCTAGTTCTAGGAGAAAGTTTGTGATTGTAAGCATTAAATTACCAAGATTTGCAATCGTAAAACCCTCTTTCCCTAGCGACAATACTTGTGCTTTAGTGTAAAGAGGAGCTGCGAAGAACATAATAATAGCTATAGATATGAGGTGCAATCGAAAACTTTTTAGTATTTTTTTAAACATATTTTAGTGTTGTGCTAGGTTTGTATTCCAAATATTCTAAGAAAAACCTCGGCGAAAGCTAGGGCTATAAGCCCTATAGCGGCGCTATAGAAGTACTCTTTTGCTTTGCTTATCTTTTCTGGGTTTCCCCCACTTGTTAAATACATGTAGGCGCCTATTACCGCAACTAGTGCTGATGCAGCCAAGATCATGCCTCGGACAAGAACTATTAAATTATCAATAGGGTTTTCCATTTATGTTTATTTTTTAATAATTCTTTTTCAGCATTTCATTTGCTTCTCTCGCGGCTGTGTCTATAGCAATCTGAGGTGATTGATTGTACTTCACGACGTTGTTAATCATTTCTGTGATTATCTTATCAAACTCTTCACTATCTCCTTTATATAAAGTCCCAGCTTTATTTGCCTGTTCATCGAACACGTCGCCCATGGCATTTCTAATCGCAGAAGGCTTGTCCACAGAATTCAGGTATGTATCATGCGTATAATCATCAGTAACCAAGAATTTTAAAAATTTCCAAGCCGCCTCCTTTTTTTCTGAAGAACGAGAAACTCCCCAGGCCCAATAGTTGGTGAGCGTAATATAAGAAGAAGAACCTTTTATTTGAGGGAATCTTGTTGTCCCTATAGATATTGTAGGGTTCATTTTTTCGATCATGGGAATAAAGTAAGAATAGCCAGCTATCATCGCTGTTCTCCCGTTAGCAAAAGCGCTTATATTGTTTTCGAAGCTACTGTTCCAGCTGTATGATTGTTTGCCTGTATTTGAGAATGATGTGTAGAATTCCAGAGCTGATGTTCCGGGATAATAAGGAGAGCCATCAGGGTTCTTTCTGAATTGGTTGAAGTTGAAAGATCTTTTGTCGTCAGATATTATGGGTGTTCCTGTCTGCATCATTAGAGCAAGTAGGACATCGTTGGATCTAACAATATTGTCTGCTGTCCCTAGTGCTATACCGGATGTTGTTATGTTGTTTGGGTTTCCTGGCACAGTCTTTGTTAGTATCTTCGAATATTGAATGATTTCATCCCAGGTCTCGGGTTCTTCGTATATTTGATTATCTGTGAACATTCTCTTGTTGTAAATGAGGGCCAGGTTGTCAGTATATAGGGGTATTGCGTATATTTTGTTATCGGCTACAAAATCTTCGTAAGCAGAATCTACAAAAGTTTGACTATACTCTTCTAGAGTGAACACATCGTCTGTCATGGGAGACATTTTCGCTCTATGCTTTGGTAGCCAGTCATTATGTATGGTAAATATATCTGGTCCTTCTTCGGAAGCTATAGCGTCTACCAGTAGGTCTTCGTAATCTACGTAGTCTTTTTTACTATAAGATATCTTTATGTTTGGGTTCTCTTCGTTGAATTCGTCTATTAGCGGTTTTATTATAGCGCTGTCATCGAAGACTCCCCACATAGTGAGATTTATTTCCTCTTCCTCTATTATCTCTGTTTCTTCTCCGTTTTCTTCAACTGGCTGTCCTCCTCCACAACTAGCACCAGAACCAAAAATAATAAGAGAAATTATTAGAAATATTATATTTTTGTTTTTTGTAAACATTTTAGTCAGTTTTTATTTTAAGTAATTTACCTTTTGTTTTACTTGATTTTGGTACTCTGATAGTCAAAAGACCATCTTTCAAAGATGCTTCTGCTTTATCTGCTAAGACTTGTGTCGGTAGTGATTGGGTTCTACTGAAAGAGCCCCAATAACATTCATGAATGTGATAGTCGTCCATTTTCTCTTTTTTTTCTCTCTCTCTTTTCCCCCTTATTGAGATCATGTCTTCGGTGACGGATACTTCTAGGTCTTCTTTTTTTACTCCCGCTACGGGCGCTTTTATTATTAGATCTCCACCTTCTTCAAATATATCCACAGAAAGCTGTCCCTCTATCTCTTCGGCCCAGTCTTCATCTTCAACTAGAAGCTCTGTATTTTTTTCATCCTCATCAGAAAAAAATTTTTCTATTTCACTTTTTGACATTTATTCCTCCTTTGCGAAAAAAACTGTGATTTTTTCGTTTTTTGTTTAAGGTTGTAATTATATTCTTAAATAAAAAAAGTTATTCACAAGTAACTATATTATAATACATGGCTAGGTATAAGCAAATAGAGTTTTGGTTATTATAATCTTGTTATAATTTATTTTTTCGATACCATTGTTTGCTAAGTTGACTTTTGGTTAGCAAAAATAGAAAATAGAAACATGAATACAAAAAATATAATAAAAAAGATATTAATAATCCCATTGTTTTTTATTTGTCTCTTTTTTGGGATAGATGGATTGTCTGCTGACAACTCAGATTTTGAGCCTAATGTATTTTCCAGAAGCGAGTGGAGCGCCAACGAATCTTATATGACATGGGCTCCAGAATATAGCGAAGTAAAAGCCATAGTTATCCATCACACTGCCGGAGAAGAAAAGACAGTAATAAATCAAATGGATGCTATGCGCAATCTTTACTACGGTCACGCTGTCTTGTATAGATGGGGAGATGTAGGATATAACTATGTGGTGGATATTAATGGTGCTGTTTATGAAGGAAGATACGGAGGTAATAGCGTTATAGGAGGACATGTTCTAGGATACAATCCCGGTACTATAGGGGTTTCTGTGATAGGAGATTACAATATTCGTAACATTGAGACGTATCAATATGATGCCTTGATTGATCTTCTTACTTATCTTTGTTACCAAAATCACCTTGATCCTAAAGCCGAGGTTTATCTAAAAAACAAAACTATCCCTGTTATATCGGGTCACAGAGACCTCAATCCCACCAGTTGTCCTGGCAATACTCTTTATGGAAGAATGGGTGATATAAGGACAAAGGTAGCAGAAAAATTAGAAACATATCCCCCTTATGATTATCAAGCCCAGTTTATGAGCGCCGATTCTAATGTCTTGGTATATGGTGGGGAAAGCACAAAGGCAAAGGCGAAAATAAAAAATACAGGAAATTCTTTTTGGCTTTCAGAAAGCAGTCAGAAAATAAGTTTAAAAAATAATGACTCTGACCTTGAAGTAAATTTAGTTAATTTTGGTAGAAGTATTGAGCCGGGAGAGATCGTAGAAATAGATATTGAAATCGAGGCTCCTCTTGTCAACAAAAGCCAAAGATA
Source organism: uncultured Candidatus Saccharibacteria bacterium (assembly GCA_964424445.1). Lineage (GTDB taxonomy): Bacteria > Patescibacteriota > JACPGU01 > JACPGU01 > JACPGU01 > CAYRIM01. Next base: position 14,595 of record CAYRIM010000001.1, read on the forward strand.
TAATTTTGAGTTAATCCAAGATGGTAATGTAATTCCTGGAAGCCAATTTTCTATGAATATAGAAATGAGAACGCCCCCCTATAAAGCGCAAATAATTGATAGTAGTGATACTCAGATAATCAGACCAGGAAAACAAGCAACGGTATGGGTGGATATAAAAAATATGGGAACAAATGATTGGAGTGGATCTGAGGGACTAGAGTTGGCAAAAGAAAACGGCAAGGACAGCTCTTTTTATAGGGAGGGAGACTGGATTGACAAGAAGACTCCTATGGTTTTTGAGAATATTGATATTAATAGTGGAGACAAAAAGAGATTTTCTTTTGGAATAAAAGCACCAGAGGATCCTGGACAGTACAAAGAAAGTTTCATTTTGAAATCAAACAAATTTGATTTTGAGGGGGGGGAGGATTTGGTGGTAGATTATTATTTTATGGTAGGGGAGAACGAGGAAGAGTTGGGTGATATTGGCCAAAAAATATACAGTACAAATTCAGCTGATTATGATTACGAAGTAGTGAAACAAAGCGATTACGTTAATATGCTTCCGGGGGAGACAAGAGATATGTTTATTGAGGTGAAAAACACAGGAAACAGTAATTGGTATGGAGATATTCTAAAATTAGCTACCTCAAGAGAAAAAAACAGAACAAGTGTTTTTGCTGATTCTACATGGGACAAGCCCAATAGGGTTGAGATGAATCAGTATAGGGTCGAAACGGGAGAAACTGCACGTTTTGATTTTTCTGTTACTGCACCTCAAAGCTTAGGGGAGTATAATGAATATTTTAATTTTATAGCAGAAGACATCGGGTGGCTTAAGGATATTGGTGTCTTCTGGCAGATAACAGTTTCTCCTCCTACCTACGCAGCGGAAATAGTAGAACAGAGCTCTTATATAAATACTTCTTATGGTATGCCAGCGATTTTGACTGCTAGGTTTAAAAACACAGGAAACATCACTTGGGATAAGAATATAGTACATTTAGGTGGTTATGGTCCGATGGATAGAAATAGTATTTTTTCTTCCGACGATTGGCTTTCTTCTAATAGAGTCAATTTTTTAGAGAATGAGGTTAAGCCAGGGGAGACAGCTACTTTTAGTTTTAATCTTAATACCAATCAAGGAGATGGCAGGTACAAAGAAGCTTTTCGCCTGGTTGCTGATGGGTATAAATGGTTTGGTGAAAAGGGCTTATTTTGGATTGTAAATATCAATCCGCTTTTTGATGACTTTGAATATGTCGATCAGTCTTCTTATCTCACATTAAGTCCGGGAGAACAGACTCAAATTTGGTTGAAAGTGAAGAACTCAGGTACTAGTAAATGGCAAAAAAGCGGAAATATTCCTGTTCGTTTAGCCACCTCTAATCCAAAAGACAGGATGAGCAGATTTATTGATTCTAATAGAGTGTTATTAGATCAAGAAGAGATTAATCCTGGTGAGACTGGCAAGTTTACTTTCAATATCACTGCTCCCAACACCCCTGGTGTTTACGAAGAATATTTTACTTTAGTTAGAGATGGCAAAACTTGGTTTAGAGACATTGGTATTTATTGGATGATAACAGTGGAGGATAATCAATATCCGACTGATGATAATTTGGATGAAGGGCAAATAGAAAACGAGCACGATATAACCCTTTCTTCTTCCGGCTCTTTTATTGTAGTGAATAGCAGTGAAACGAAAATAGCAGAAGGAGATAGTGGAGATGTTGTTTCTGCTAATTATGAAAATGGTAAATATGTTTTTAGTGTCGGGGGAAACAATTATACTTCAGATTCTCATATTCGTTTTGTGCCCTGGTCCCCTACTACCTTTTTTGAGATAACTTCTTACGAGGATAGACCAGCATGGAATACTTCTCTTAACGATAATAAGTTTAAGGGCGTTATTGAAATAAGAAAGTCTAAAGATAGCTCCAAATTGTGGGTAATAAATGAGTTAAATATCGAAGATTATCTGAGAGGCGTTTCGGAATCTCTGGACTCTTTTGATTCGGAATATTTGAAGGCTGCAGCAGTGGCACAGAGATCTTATGTTTATCATCATTGGAGCAATGGAGGAAGACATCCTGACGATTTTCTGACTTTGAAAAATAGTAGAAACGGAAATGGGGATGACCAAATTTATCAGGGATATAATTTTACTCTTCGAGCTTCTAATGTTTCTGTTGCAGTAGAAGCGACGGCTGGAGAGGTTGTTACTTATGATGGTGAACCAGTTATCACGCCTTATTTCAATCAAAGCGACGGTAGGACTCGCTCAGCGTCTGAAGCGTGGGGTTGGGATAGCCCGTATCTTGTATCAAAAGACGATCCTTATTGTGAGGGGTTGGAATTAAAAGGTCATGGAGTGGGAATGTCTGGAGTGGGCGCAAGAGGACTTGTTTCGGAGGGGAGAACTTATAGTGAAGTTTTGAATTATTATTATACGAATACTGGAATTGGGGAAATTGATACTAATATTAATGTGAGAATAGGAATATATAGTGTCGGATTGTAGTTTTCGAATTACGTAACTAGTTACGTAATTAAATATGAAATAAAGTCGCATCTCTCGGCTCCGCTCGAGAAAAGAAGCGACTTTATTTTGATGAAAAAATACTATTTATACTTAAAAAAAATTATTTTTGACCTCTTTTTCCCAAAAATATGTATTGGTTGTCAAAAAGAGGGTAGCTGGATCTGTTCTGATTGCCTGAAAGATATTAAAATTATAAAAACCCCTTTTTGTCCCAAATGCAGAAAACCGACTAAGATGGGAGAGTTTTGTCAGGTTTCGCCTGATCAAGCGAAGCTTGATAAACAATGTTGCGGGGATAAATTTGTACTAGATGGGATTATGATTTGTGCTAAATATGAGGAGGGGGTGCTGAGAGAAGCTGTTCATAATTTCAAATTTAATTTTGTCTTTGACATAGGGGAATTATTGGGGGACCTGATGTTAGGGAAGTTAAATAAAATTAATAGGGAGCAACCATGGACGTTCCCTATTTTTGATTTAATTGTTCCTATTCCCTTGCACAAAAAAAGATTGAAATACAGAGGTTTTAATCAGTCGGAAATTTTGGCTAAAAAAATTGCTGACAAATTTAATATCAAATTAGAGGCGAAAAGATTAAAGAGAATCATTCATACCTCTCCTCAGGCAGAATTAGACAGAGAACAAAGATTAAAGAATTTAAAAAATGTTTTTGAATGGGGAAATTATATAGGGGCGGGTCGCGACCTGCCCCTACGGGGCAAAAACATTCTCTTGGTTGATGACATTACTACTACGGGTGCAACTCTGGAGGAGTGTGCTAAGGTTTTAAAAAAAGAAGGTGCTGATAAGATCTGGGGAATTGTTTTGGGAAAAGGATAAAAAAATAACCCTCTATAAAAAGAGGGTTTTGGAAGTGGTGAGATACATACCAAAACACTTTTATATCGTCGACCGGAATGTCTGTTCCTGCTTTATTCTATTTTTTCCTACTTATAGCCTTTTTTATCAATTCCCATTCACTCCTTAAAGCCATATCTATTCTATTAGCTAGCCCTGGTATATTAGAAGTTAGTTCTGCGATCAGGGCTTCTGTGTTTTCTTCATCTTCCAAAGCTTCTTCAAATTCATCAAGTTGCTTGTCGTTCAATGAATCTAAGGTTGCTTCCAGAATAGCACGGTCAAGTTTGTCGACAATTTTTTCTTTTAATTCTTCTTTTTTTTCATCACTAAGATCACCTAGTCCTAGGTCTTTGAAAATTTCATTTATATTTTTTTCTATTTCTTCTTTTAGGTTCATAAAATTTTAATTACTTATCTGTTATTCTTCAGTATAAACACTTTTTTGTTTTTTTAGAGCTTCTAGAAAAACCATTCCTTTCCTTTTGTTGTCTATTATTTCTTTATTATCATCTATAGAGTTTTCTAAATTCTTAATCATTTCAGATAATATCATCCTTTTTTCATTAATAGCTTCATTAATATCAATATTTTCATCATAATCTAAATTGTATATAGTATTTATTACTTTTGTCTCTATTTCTGACACATTGGGATTACTAAAGAAAAGCTTTCTTGGTATTTGAGCAAGATCGTCAGGATTATATATCTGGAAACGTGCCTGCCAAGCCTCCATAAGGATTCTATTTTCAGGGGAAAAAGAGGCATCTGTTCTTGGGTTTACTCTTATAGTATTATATGCGTCTCGGAAAGAATCAAAATCAGAATATTCCTTATTATGTTGGTAATTAAAAATTATACGTTCTAAATCTTCTTCTCTTTTTATTAACTCTTTAGCTGCTTCTATATTCTCTTCTGTTATTGTGCCAAATCCTGTTATTTCTCTTCCTAATAAGCTTCGCTCCAGGAATGTCTTATATTCATTTATTTCAATATCAAGCTCTATCCTTTTGTTTAATACTAAATCATCCAACTCAGATTGAAAATTTGTGATGTCATATTTGGTGTTAGCGATCTTACTTTGGATATTTTCTATGTCTTCATGTCCCTGCTCTATTCCTCGATCTATTTGTTCGTTGATCCAATTAGTATCAACTTCCCCTTCTTGTTCCGCTGTCCCGCTTATTTCCATAGTTACATCTTCTCCAAAATTTTCTATGGGTACCTCATTAATTATTTCCGGAGGAACTGGCATCAATTCGCCCTTCGCTGATTCTATTCCTCCAGTAATTTCTAAAAAATTACCAGCACTACTTCTATCTTTAATATTCATTAAAGCATCAACGTATAACCTATTCTCATTATTAAAAAAACCAACACCATCTTGATTTAAATCGTATTCACTCCATGTCTCATCACTTACGGCTCCAAATACTTTTTCCCATTTTTCTAGTTCCTCACCTGAAAGATTTTTCGCTTCTTCTAATACCCCTTTTATTTGTTCTCCATTAAAGGAAAAAGTTTCACCAGGCTTACTTATCCAAAAATCATTTCCATTTATTTGTGAGGATAATTGTCTAGCGGCGTAAAGAAATCTTACCTTATCTATATCAGGATAATCATAATTTCCCCCTGATTCTTCTTCTAAGATATTTTGATTTAAAAGAAAATCATGGAGAGCTTTTCTAGCCAGGTGTATAGTTCCTTCACCTCTTTCTGCTGACACAAAATAATGAATATGTTCACACTCAAGCAATGCTCCCATTTCTTCGTTACTTAGAAATAGACCTGCTTCTTCAGGAGTCAAATTAATTTCCCCTAATACTACAGGTACTGTTGGGGTAGGTTCTGGTGTATTTGTTATTGTTTCTTCTATTGCTTCTTCACCTCCCAAATGAATAAGTGCTCCTATGCCGGCAGCAACACCACCTATTGTAGCTCCTATTAGAGCTCCATTACGAGCCTTTCTAAATACAGCCTTTTTCTTTTTATCCAATAATTTTTTATAAATTTCTTCTGCCCTTCCTTCTAAAACAGGAGTTTCTTCTTTTATTTCATCTATAGCATCCAAGAGTTTTATTGGTTCTTTCTCTTCTGTCTCTGTTGCTTTCTTTATTTCTAATTTTTTTTCTCTGATTTTATATAAAAGTGTTAAAGCTTCTAATTCTTTTCCTTTTATCTTTTTATCTTCAATAGCTCTCTTTTCCATAGCCTCTATAGTTGCTTCTAGTTCTTTTCTTTGCTCTGGATTATTTGGGTTTAAACTTTCTAATTCCTCTGCCCATTTTTCTGCGTTATACTCGGCTTCTACGGCTTTCCTTCTTTCTCGGAAAAACCCCCATGTTCCCCCGACGATCGCACCTCCCGCTCCAAATGTTAGAGTATTTAAAACATTTCTAGCTAAAGATCTTCCTAGAAATGTAGAAGCTCCACCTATAAGAACGCCTGTTGTTATGTTGCCGTATATTCTGTGGTCTAGAACCTTTTTGACAATAGGTTGATTCATAAATCTATCAAAAGTGCTTTTGTTTTCTACTATTGATCTCAACCTTTCTCTTTGTTCTTTATCAACATTATTATTTTCTGCTGTTTTAGAAAATATCTCATTTATAAATTCTTGTTTTTTTCTATATTCTGTTTCTTTTCCCTCTTTTATTTCTTCTTCAATATCTTTTATTACTTGTTTTTCTATCTCACTTCTTTTTGTGAGACCTGCAGATGAAATATTTAATAATCTCTGAGTTTTTATCCGCATTCTAGTGCTCATATTAAAAGCACCTATTAAGATTCTTTTTGTTATTCCAATTTTTTCCTTTCCTCTTCCTATTTTCTCTTTTCTCTTCTCTCCTATTTCTTTTATCTTTTCTCTTTCTTCTTCTTGTTCTTTCTTTTTTACTCTTTTTTCTAATTCTTGTTTTTCCAAAGTTTCTCTTATTTCTTTTCCTCCTTCTATTAATTCTTCTTCTTTTTTTTCTTCAGGCATCTTGTCTGTGTTTTCCAATTCAATAGGTTCTCCAGAATCACCTTTTTCTCTATTTCCATTTGGTTCTGGAGTTGGTATATGTATACCGTCTACTTTTTCTTCTTTTTTGTATCTTTCTAGACCTGCTTCATAAGCGGTTTTCAAACCACCTTTCTTTTTTTCTTTTTTGGGTTCCATTCCAAATCTTTTCATTCCAGCTTCGTATTGAGATGGCAATTTTTCTGAAACCATTTTTTTATTTTATTTTGATGTCTATTTTTATATTATCTATTTTTTGAGAACGAGTCAATTTATTATTGAACTATTATTTGCCAATACAATCCAACATCTTCCATCCAGGCAACACCGTCAACAACAGGACGGAAGTGTTCATAGTATGTTCCTGATGCCTGGGGGGCCTGGATAGTAAAAGTAAAACGTACACTTTCGCCTGGAGCTACAGTGCTTTTTTCCATTTTTATTCTATTATTACTTTTCCACCCAGATGTTGGTGTAGAACTATAAAAGATACTATTTCTGTCTAGTGGGTTGCTTGTACCGAGGTGGACATTTGAATTATCCCAGGTTTGACTGCCGGTGTTTCTGTACTCTACCCAAAATGTCTTAGTATCACCGCTTCCCATGGTAACAAAAGAGCTTTGTCCTAGGTATTGAGCATGATATGAGGGAGGCTCTATGTTTATCTGCCAATAAAGGCCAATATCTTGAAACCAGGTTATGTCTTCTGCTACAAGATTAAAATATTCATAGAAAGTTCCCTTACTATTAGGAGCAGTCATTGTAAAATCAAAATGAGCTATTTCTCCTGGAGCCACTATATCTTCTTCCATTTCTATTCTGTTTGGGTTAAGCCATGATTCGTCTGCGAATATACTTAGACGATCGGTGTTATTGGAGGTTCCCAAATGCACAATATCTTTTGTCCAGGCGGAATTTCCCATATTTCTAAAAGACAAAGACATTTCTTTTTGCTGGCCGGAAGAAAAACTTACATAAGAGCTCTGGCTTTCTAGTTGTGCTTTATAGTCATGGGGGCTAGAAGATATCGTTCCAATAATACTATTTGAAGTGTTGAGTACAATGTTATTAGTGTTACCTGCAGTATCGGTAGACTCTATAGTGATAAAATGTTCGCCGTTATTAAGAGCAGGAGTATAAAAATTCATCTGATAATTATTTTTTGCTTCTGTGTTCAGTGTCTGCCAGTTTTCATTGTCTATTCTATATCTTACTAACCCTATATTGCTGTCCGTTGTGTTTTCTAGAATATCAACAGGATTTTTGTCATCTATTATTGTTCCGTTTATCTGATATTTATTGTTTCCTATCTTGTAGATAGAAGCATCTATTTTTGGTTTATATTTATCATAAGTTAGGGAGACATAGGAGTCTAATTTTCCATAACCGTATTGGTAGGTATAATTTTGCCCATTCATTGCTGGAATTTTTCTTGCTGTTCCCAAAATTCTTTTGCGGATTTGATTCGAAGACAAACTAGGATCTTTAGATAAAAGAAGCGCTGCCGTTCCTGTCACTTGGGGAGTAGCAAAGGAAGTGCCGGTATTATATTGATAAAGGTTCCAATTGTTTTTCTTATTCCATGTGGTGGAATATATTTTTTCTCCTAGAGCTACTATGTCTGTGCCTATGCCATAGTTTGAGTATTCAGCTAATGTATTTGATTCATTTATAGCTCCAACACCGATAGCATAAGAATAACGAGCTGGAGCATCAACTATGTTTGATCCTTTGTTTCCTGTGGCACCTATTATTAGACAGTTTTTATTATAAGCATAGTTCACTGCCTCATCTAGGATTTGGCTTTCCTCAGGAAGACCAAGGCTTAGATTTATTATTCTTGCTCCATTATCTACGGCATATTTTATTCCTTGGGAAATATCAGAAACAAGACCATCTCCGCTGGAAGTCATCGCCTTTATTGCCATTATTCTTATATTGGCGATTCCAGCTATGCCTATCCCGTTGTTTGCGTTTGCCGCTATTATTCCTGTCACAACGGTTCCGTGATAATGGTCATCTAGGGGGTCATTATCATTATTCACAAAATCATAACCTATGTGTCCTTGATTGTTCTGCCAGTAAATATTTTTTAGATCTTCGTGATAGTAGTTCACTCCGGTGTCAATAATCGCTACTATTGTTTCTTCTGTTCCATAGGTTACATCCCAAGCTTTATTAATAGTAGAATCAACGATGTAGTTTTGAAAGCTGAAGGCTGGGTCATTTGGGATATAGGATATTGTTGCTTTCTTATCTTTTTCTATGAACTCTATATGGGGGTTTTTCTTTAATTTGTTTACCTTTTCTGGCGTTAATTTGACTCTGTAGATATCCAGAGAGTCTATTTTTTTGGAATCAAAAATACCCAGGTCTTCAAGAGGGGAACCTGAAACTTTTTCGTTCTTAGTTCTAATTAAAAAATATTCTGAATCTCCTTCTTGAGTGGGCAAAGAAGCCTGTGATATAGCAGGCGTTAGTAAAAAAGAAAAAACGAATAAAAAAACAACAAAGTTAATTATTTTTTGCATGCTTTGATAATATCATTATTTTTTATTTTTGTCAATGTCTTTATTGTAAAAAATGCGTCTTTAGAGTTTTATTTCTTTACCTTCTTCTGGAATTAGCGATTTTACTGCCAGCTCTCCCTCTATTCTCTTTGATAAAGCGGTAGCGGGTTCTATTTCTCCATGAACTATAAATACTTTATATAAATTTTGACTTTTCTTCTTGGTGTCACCTATCCATTTTATTAGCTTATTCTGGTCAGCATGGGCACTATATGCTTCTATTTCTCTTATTTCAGCGTTTACTTTTATTTCTTCTCCCAGTATCCTTACTGATTTTTGCCTTTCTCTTATTGCTCTTCCTAGTGTTCCTTTTACTTGG
>CAYRIM010000002.1:0-18652 GCA_964424445.1 uncultured Candidatus Saccharibacteria bacterium
ATCTTAGAAGAAATAAAAATGTACTACGACATGCCACGAGAGCTCGCTGAAATTAAGATTCAAGAGTTGATGTTCGGTGATACTCCCTTGGGTTGGTTTATTGCTGGAAACCATAAAACTGTATCGGCTATCAACCACGAGAAGATAAAAGATTTCTATAAGAGGTTTTACAATCCAGACAATATGGTTGTATCTATTTGTGGAAATATTTCATCCCAAAAAACCAAAGATTTAGTCAAAAGAAAATTGGGGATGATAAGAGGCAAAACTATTGATAAGTTTGAAAAAAATAGCATTATTCAGAAAGACCCACAACTAAAAATATTAAAAAAAGAAGCAGAGCAGGCAAATATCAGGATAGGATTTAGATCATTCGAAAGAGACCACAATGACAAGTATATCAGATCGCTTCTTTCAAGTATTCTGGGTGGCTATATGAGTTCAAAGCTTTTTATAGAAGTTAGAGAGAACAGGGGATTAGCTTACTACATAAAAACATTTGTAGATGCTTACGAGGACACTGGTGTTTTCTATGTGGCAGGTGGAGTCGCCACAGACAAAATAGAAGAGGCTATAAAAGTAATTCTAAAAACTTTATCTTCTGCAAAGAACAAAGGCTTCTCTGCAGAGGAAATAAAAAGAGCCAAGGAGCACAAAATAGGCAATTTGGGTTTGGCACTGGAAAGTTCTAATTTTATAGCAGGTCTTTTGGGAGAACAGGAGTTATTTCTCAAAAAAATAGAAACCCCAGAAGAAATAATTAGAAAAATCAAAAAAGTCACAAATAGCGATATAAAAAGAGTGGCGCGTGAAATATTCAAGCCAGAAAATTTTAATATGGTTGTAGTAGGACCGATTGATCCCAAAAGAGAAAAGGAATTTATAAAATTAGTTAAATTATAAAAAAGGCTCGCCCCAAGCGAAGCCGAAGGGAGGGAAAAATGCCAAAAACAAAAAAAATTAAGAAAAAAAATTACATCCATTTAGCCAAAGAGAACCCTCATAACGCTTTTTTTGATATGCTTAATCTTGCTCTGGTAATATTCGTGTTGGGTGTTGTTTTTGGATTTCTTGTGTGGATAAGTTACGCTTTCAAGGGAGATATAAAAATAGACCCAGTTGCCATAAATATAAACGGGTGGAATATATATTGGTACGGGATAGTATTCGCCATAGCTTTCCTGCTCGGACTTATGCTAGTCTTGAAAGAATCGCGGAGATTCAAATATAATCCAGACTTTATAATCAATATGATCTTTGGAGCAACCATATCGGGATTTGTGGGCGCTCGTCTTGTTTTTGCTCTTTTGAACTGGAGTTATTATTCGAATAATATCATACAGATATTCAATATTTGGCAGGGTGGATTATCTCTTCATGGAGCTATTCTAGGAGGATTATTGTTTATCGCAATATACTCTAAAATAAAAAAAATAAATGTATGGCAGATACTAGATATATTTTCCCCAGCTATACTCTTGGGCACGATTATAGGAAGATGGGGCAATTTTTTCAATCAAGAACTTTTTGGTTATCCCTCAAAATCTTTTCTAAAAATGTATATCTCCCCTCTCAATAGACCTTATAGTTTTAGAGGTCACGCTTATTTTCACCCCGTTTTTCTCTATGAATCTCTGTTGTGTTTGGTAGCCCTCATAGTTCTTCTTATAATAAGAAGGAGGAAATCCATAAGAACGGGAGAAGTTTTTCTTGCCTATATTGCACTTTATTCATCGATAAGGTTTTTTATAGAATTTATTAGAATAGAACCAAAAATATTTTTGTCTTTAACATTAGCTCAAATTGTTAGTCTATTGATTTTTATAGCTTCTTTGGGAATAATTTTTATAAAAAGAAAGGCAAAATCATTAAAAAAGGTAAAGAAAAAGAAAGGAAAAAAATAAATGGAAAAAGAAAAAACCCTTGTTTTAGTAAAACCAGATGGATTAATCAGAGGTCTCTCCGGTAAAATAATAAGTCGATTCGAAAAAGTGGGGCTTAAAATAGTTGCCATGAAATTAGTTCGGGTAAATGATGATTTTGCAAAAAAACACTATCCGGTAACAGATGAGTGGTACGAAAAAGTAGGAAATAACACTCTAGATGATTGTAAAAAGTATAATTTCGATGTAAAAAAAACCTTTGGCACTTCTAATCCCAAAGAGATCGGCAAAAAAGTACACGAATGGAATGTGAACATGCTGACCTCTAATCCCGTAATTGCCATGGTCATTGAGGGAGTGCACGCTATAGAAACAACTAGAAAAATAGCAGGAGAAACAGTGCCACGAGTCGCTATTCCGGGAACTATCCGCGGTGATTATACTTCTTGTTCTGCTCTATCATCAAACATAAAAGGAAGAGCCATTCACAATCTAGTCCACACATCAAAAAATCAAGAAGAAGCAAATTTTGAAATAAATCTTTGGTTTGATGAATCTGAGATCTTGGAATACAAAAAACTTGATGAAGACTGTATATAAATACTACCTAATAGAGAAAGGTATCTCCTGTACTAATTCCCCATTTAGATAAATATCTAATTCATATTTTCCCTCTGCCCATTCCTTTATGGGAAGCCATGAATCACTCTCCGCATTTATTGAGAAAGCAAAAACTCCGCTCCCCGATAAAGATTTTTCAAAAGATTTTATGGCCCTATTATCTTTAAGATAAATCCATTTTCCTTCGAACTCCACCCCTCCATAAGCGTCTTGATATAAAACAGAGGCATATATATCTTTATCTTCAGCACCAAAAATAGTTTTAGCACTAGAAGTAGGGTTGCCCCGCAAATCCACCGAGGTAACTAATTCCACATTTTTTATACTAGAAGCAATCTGTTCTTTTTCTATCTCTGCGGTAGTCTTGACGCTGTATTCTTCTCTTGCAATGATATTTCCCTCTACTAGAACCCTAAATTCATAATTTCCCCTGTCCCACGAAACTTCGCTTTTTTCTATTGAAGAAGTGCTGTTTCCAAAAAAATCGGAAGGGCTTTGTCTTTTATCAGTTTTTAAAATTTTCCCAGAGCCTAAATCAAACCACTGATATTCGAAATCAATGCCAGCGGGAAGCAATTTTATTGTTACTACAGCATGTATTTCAGGATCATCGATAGAAAAAACACCAGTAGAACCTATGGCTTTTTTATCCGAAGTCTCTCCCTTGGCCATAGTTATATCACCAATGATTACTTCACTTTGTTGACCTTTTGGCATAATTAGAATTACAATGATTATAGCAAGTATTAATATACCACCACTTATCATAATAAGTTTTTTTCTTTCCATTGTTTTTATTTTTTCCAAGATGTTCATTTTTTGTTTTTATTAATAATCACTATATAAAATATGATATATTTCTTATTATCTCTTATCTTATCATTCCTTTTTTCTTTTGCAACCTATAGGGTGTGTTTAAAATATAAAGTTTTTGATATTGCGAAAGATAAGAGAAAAATTCATAAAAAACCAACCCCTAACTTAGGAGGAATCGCTTTTTTCCTAAGTTTTTGGATAGTGACAACCATATTTATAATTATCAATCATACATCGGGAGCTTATCTTAAATATATTATTGGTCTTTTCATTGGAAGTTTGATTTTATTTATTACAGGCCTCGTCGACGACAGACGTGGTGTTTCTCCAAAAATAAAATTTGTTGTTCAGGTCTTATCTGCCTTGATTATAATAGCTGCAGGTGTTGGGATAACTTATATAAATAAACCCCTTGGAGGATTTATATTTCTAGATCAGATAAAAATACCCATAGAACTTTTCGGTTCTGTCTACAACATAGCTTTGCTCGCTGATCTTTTTGCTCTTCTCTGGATAGTAGGAATAATCAATGTAATAAACTTCCTAGACGGCCTAGACGGCTTGGCATCTGGCGTTTCCGCCATTGCTTTCTTTGTTATTTATATTCTCAGTATCAATCCGACAGTTGCCCAGCCTCTTAGCGCCATTATTGCTCTTATAATGCTGGGAGCTATACTTGGTTTTATTCCCCTTAACCTCAATCCGGCAAAACTTTTTATGGGCGATAATGGAAGTATGGTATTGGGATTCTTTTTGGCAGTACTAGCAATTATTGCCGGAAGCAAGGTAGCAACAGCTCTACTTGTTCTGGGCCTCCCTGTTTTCGATGGACTTTGGGTTGTAATAAGTAGAATTATAAGGGGCAAAAAACCATGGATAGCAGGAAGAGATCATTTACATCATAAGCTCCTAGACTTGGGATTGAGCAGAAGATGGATAGTAATAATTTTCTGGCTCATAACAGCTCTTTTTGGATCAATCGCTCTTATATCCGGGACTTATGGGAAATTTATCGGAATTATTTCTTTGGTTTTGTTTTTGGTAATTGGAATGAGCACAATAACAATTTTAAGAAAAAGAAAAATTACGCAATAAGGATTATATAATATTTAATGTATAAAAGTCGCTTTAAGAGCGATTTTTTTATGAAAAAATACGAAAAATACAATAGAAAACTAAATCGTCTAATAGATTATAATTATTCCAACCCATCAGATTATTTTATTACAATCTGTACAAAAAATAGGATGTGTTTATTTGGATATATGGAAAATGAAATAATGAATTTGAATGGTTTTGGTAAGATTGTGAAAAAATGTTGGTTAGAAATTCCAGATCATTTCAATAATATTTATCTGGATGAATACATCATAATGCCAAATCACATCCATGGAATAATAACAATTTTAGGTGATGAAAATGATAATAATCGTATAGGGAACGCAGATCTGCGTTCCCTACGGGATCGAACCAAAATGTTATTACCAAAAATAATTCATGGTTTTAAATCATCCGTTACCCGCAAAATAAATAAAAAATACAACAATTCCCATGAAATTTGGCAGAAATCATATTACGATCACATTATTAGATCAGAAAAATCATTAAATAATATCAGGGATTACACCATAAATAACCCCGTGATGTGGAATGAAGATAGGAATAATCCTAAATTTTCTTGACAAGAAACCAGTTTTTTCATTTTCGCGTGAGTCAGCTTTAAGTCCGCGTCAGTCCGCGTAAAGAATCCACAAAATAATTATCACTTTTTCATAAGGTCAAGAAATACAGATGAAGGAACATTCACTTTTCCAAGTGCCTTCATCTTTTTTTTACCTGCTTTTTGCTTCTTTAGAAGCTTTTCTTTTCTAGTTCTATCTCCTCCATATAGATATCCTGTCACATCTTTCTTCATAGCAGGTAGCGTTTCTCGAGCTAAGATTCTCCCCCCCACAGCTGCCTGTATAGACACTTCAAACATTTGTTTGGGAAGGAGGGTTTTTAATTTTTTCGTTATCTCCCTGCCCTGTCTTTGCGCTTCACCTCTTACTACAATCTGACTTAGGGTTTCCACTGTATCTCCAGCAAGAATTATATCCATTTTTATCAAATCCCCTTCCCGCATTCCTATATGCTCATAACTCAAAGATGCAAAACCCGAAGAGACACTTTTTAGGTTATCGTAAAAATCCTTAATCAAGTCCGACAAAGGTAGTTCATATTTAATTAAGGCTTTGTTCTCATCCAAGTATCTTGTTTCTTTGAAAACTCCTCTGTATTTCCCTAACATTTCCATTACACTACCAATTTGTTCTTTTGGTAAAAGAATCTCAGCTAGAACCCATGGTTCTTTAATTTTATTTATTTTGTCAGGAGAAGGAAAATCAGTAGGATTGCTGGTTCTCAAAATATTTTTGTCTGTTAGCTCTATTTCATAACCAACGCTAGGACTGGTTATTATTAAATTTAGATCAAATTCCCTCTCTAATCTTTCTCTAATAATATCCATATGTAACATTCCCAAAAAACCACACCTATAACCCAAACCTAAAGCTGGAGATTTCTCTCCCGTAAAATCCAGAGATGCATCATTTAATCTCAATTTTGATAGACCTTCGGATAGTTTACTATAATCATTACCATCCACAGGATAAAATCCAGCAAAAACTGTTGGCTGAATTTCTTTATATCCAGATAATGCTTTTATTTCTTTCTTATACTTCTCCAATGTTATCGTATCGCCCACAGAAGCTAGGGATATATCTTTTAGGCTTGTAATAATATAGCCAATTTCCCCAGATGCTAGTTTTTCACTTTTCTTCATCTTGGGAGCAAAATGACCCACCTCAATAGCATCTGTTTTCTTGCCAGCCGCCATTATATTGATAATATCTCTATTTCTTATTTCTCCATCTACTACTCGTATATAGGTAACAACTCCCCTGTAGGAATCGTAGTTGGAATCAAAAATCAAAGCTCTTAATTTTCCCTTCCTCTCTCCTCTTGGGGCAGGAATCCTATCTACTATAGATTCTAAAACCCCCTCTACGCTCTCTCCTGTTTTTGCACTAATATATAGTATCTCATCTTCCCTAAAACCAAATACCTCTATGAGCTCTCCAGCCACCCTCTCCGGCTCTGCCGCAGGCAGATCAATCTTATTTATAACAGGAATTAATCTTAGGTTTTGATCTTGAGCTTGATAGGCGTTGGCTAAGGTTTGCGCCTGAATCCCCTGTGTAGCATCCACTACCAATAAAGCGCCTTCTACAGCAGCCAAAGAACGTGACACTTCATACGAAAAGTCTACGTGTCCAGGAGTGTCAATGAGATTCAAAATATAGTTTTTATAAATCATTCTAGCAGGCTGGAGTTTGATAGTTATCCCTCTTTCTCTTTCCAGCTCCATGGTGTCCAGTAATTGTTCTTTCATTTCTCTTTTACTAACGGTTTCGGTCAATTCTAAAAGCCTGTCTGCCAAAGTAGACTTACCGTGATCTATGTGCGCTATAATACAAAAATTTCTAATGTTTTCCATTTTTTCTCTTGAATAAAAATCTAATTCCTTTTGCCAGCTTCTCAGCTTCGGAAACCTTGAACAAGACACTAAGAAGCAGATAAACAAAAACACCCACTATTGAGGCAAAAGCAGTTTGCGTTAGCAGACCCATAGTAGTAAGAGTATTAACATATGGCTCTATCCAAAAAAGCGTTTGGTATAGCAAGAATCCAGAAACAACACTAAAAAGCATATATTTGCCACCCGCAACAAATATTTTATTGAAATTAATCTTTGGAAACCTTCTATCCAAGAACACTAATAAGAAAAAGAGATTAATAAACGCAGCAACAACACTTGCCAAAGCTAACCCCACGACCTTTAGATCAATCACTTTAGTAAACAAAACATCTCCAATAATGTTTATCAATACAGCAAATAGCGCTATCTTTACAGGGGTTTTCGTGTCGTGTGTTGCATAAAAAGCACGAACCAAGAAAGGGATCAACCCAGTAGCAACAAGACCCAAACACAAATATCCAAAAGTACGAGCAGTCCATACCGTATCAGCCACATCAAAAAGACCAGCACCAAGTATAAGACGTACTATCTGGGCACGAAGCAGAAGCCCAAAAACCATAGATGGAATAAGCAAATAAATAATTAAGTTAAAAGTGTTTGTAAAGTTAAAGGCAAACTTTTCTTCTTCTTTATTGGAAAATGTATAGGAAAGAAGCGGGAAAACCGACACTGCCAGAGATATCCCAATAAGACCTACGGGCAAACTAACAAGGTTTGTAGAAAGATTTACTATAGCAATGCTCCCTTCAGCCAATGTAGAACCAATGAGATTGTCCACCAAAAGATTCACTTGAACCAAGGCCAGACTAAAAGTAACCGGAAGCATCAATGTTAGTATTTTTATAAAATATTTATCCTTTATATCAAAAATAAGAGCTGGGCGATAACCAAGTTTTATAAAAGTGGGAATTTGCACCATCATATGAGCTATTGCTCCAAATACAACTCCCCAAGCAAGACCACTCACTCCCCATGTGGGCACCAAATAAAGTGCTCCAGAGATAATGCCGATGTTATATAATATCGGAGCTAAAGAATAAACAAAAAAGCGACCGAAAGAATTAAGCACCCCACCAGCTATAGAGGAAACAGCAAAGAAAATGGGCGAAAGCATCATTATACGAGTAAGAGCAACTGTTATCTCAAGTTGTTCCCCAGTAAATCCGGGAGCTATTGTTCTCACAAACCAAGGAGCCCCGAAAGAAAGAATGGCCAAGATAATAACCAGAAATGAAAGGGCTATATTGGTAAAATTATTTACTACCTCCCATGCCCTTTTCTTGTCTTTGAAAATAAGATCAGTGAACACAGGAATAAAAGCAGCAGAAAGTGCTCCTAAAATTATGAGATTAAAAACAAAATCTGGTATTCGAAAAGCCGCATAGTAACTATCGAGCAATTGACCTGCGCCAAACTCAGAAGCTAGAACTCTATCACGAAAAAGACCAAGTAGACGACTTACTAGAGAGGCGCCAGCTATAATCATTGCATTTCGACTAACCTTTGAAATGTTGTTTAGAATACCTTGCATAAAATATTTTTAAGTCTAAAAAAAAGTTAATTAGCTAATTAGCTAATCTATATTTTAACATTTATTGGCAATAATAAGCAAATAATTATCACTATAATTTTTTCTGGGCCTCAAACAATCTTTTATAATACCCTCTTTTTTTTCTTATAAGCTCTTTGTGATCGCCCATTTCAACTATTTTCCCGTCTTTTAAAAATATTATCTTATTTGCTTTTTTTATAGACCTAATCTTATGAGTAATAAAAAAAGTTGTTCTGCCTTTCATTAATTCTTCTAGGGCTACAAGAAGTTGTTTTTCCGACTTCACATCAAGAGAAGAAGTAGGTTCGTCTAGTATTAAAATTCTGGGATCCCTAAGAAATGCTCTTGCTAGAGCAATCTTCTGTTTTTCCCCAGTAGAAAGCTTGGTCCCCCTTTCACCTACAATTTGACTGTATCCCCTGGGAAGCTTTTTTACAAAATCATGAGCGTGAGCTTTTTTTGCAGCTTCAATAATCTTTCTTTTACTGACTATCTTCCCGTAACTAATATTATTTTTTATAGTGTCGTTGAAAAGAACAATATCCTGAGGAACTATCGCTATTTTCGATCTTAAACTTGCAAGATCTAATCTTATATTATCGATGCCATCTATTAAAATACTACCTTCTGTTGGTTTGAAATAAAGCGATATCAGATCTACCAGAGTGCTCTTTCCCGCTCCAGTCTTACCCACCAAGGCCACCGCTTCTCCTGGTTGTATGGAGAAATTAATGTCCTCCAAAACCCCTTTTCCTTCTTTGTTGTAAGTAAAACCTACTCCCAAAAACTCTACCTCTCCTCTCAAATCTTTCACAGAAATAGACTCCTTTGGCTCGTAGACCTCTCTGACTTTTTCTATTATTTCATTTCCCTTTTCTACTGTCTTTAGGCCACTCTGCAGCCTCTGCCAATTTTCCACAAAAGAAACAAAAGGCCCAAAAAGTATAAAAACATAAGCATTAAACATAATAAGTTCACCAATAGTCATAACACCAGATCTAATACTATATATAGAAAAAGTAAAAATAAAAAGCTGAATTATAATAATCACCACATTATATGAAAAACGTACTTTTTGCCAACTGCTAATATAATTACAAAAAGCCTGGTATGCTCTTTTCAAAAAACCATATTTTACTTTTTTTAATTCATAATTCTCAGCAGTAAATTGTTTTATTGTTAGAATATTCCCTATACTTTCAAAAGCCCTAGAATAAACTTCGCCGTATTTCTGATTCATACTATCTTGAAGTAATACTACATTAGAAGACACTATAAAAAGAATTATTATATAAAATAGTAATGCGACCGAAATTACTGAAGACAAAGTAGAGTTGATCAAGAATATAACAACTAGGGAAAATATAATTCCGAGAAAATGAGGTACAAAACCTAATATTATTTTCCCCACTATAAATTCTACTTGCTTTGAAGCATTAGACATTATATCTCCTATCTTCCCTGTTTTCACTGTTTGATGGAAAGAAAGAGGGAGCTCCAATATACTTCTAAAGCCTTCTGAAAAATAATCTCCGCTAACATTTGAGGCAAGTTTGTCACGCCTCAAAGACGATCTCCAGCTTACAAGATAACTACAAAGACCCACAATAAACCATAGAGTTAAAAAGAAAAATACCCCAACAAAAGGGAATGAAAACAACACTATATAATAATCATATTGCGAAATACTATCTATTACACGACCTGATAAATAGGGTATCAAAGTAGCAAGAGCAGCAGAAAGAACACTTAATAAAAATAATGTTATAACGCTTTTTTTGTATGGCTTGAGATAAATAAAAATCTTTTTCAAGCCCTCCTTTTTTGTGATTCCCTTTTTTTTCTTGGCCATTATTTATTTTTATTTTTCCTTATTATAACATACAACAAAAGAAAAAACCGACTCTTAGTCGGTTTGTTTTAAACAAGAACATTAATCCTCAAAATAACCTTCACATTGATCTACTGTACAAGTATGTGTACCCGAAGAAAAACTACCATCTCTTTTGCTGATCGGGTGATCGCAGTCTCCACCTTTATGGAGATTTCTCTTGCAATCCAAGCATATCGAAACACCATCCCTGCTAAATCCCAATATCTTATATTTCGCATCTTTTTTTTGGATCGACACTGTTTTTCATCTCCTCCCCTCTCAGAGAATTATATTGTAAAAGTTAAAGTTTAACCAGCAACAGCACTGGAAATTATTTTTTCAAATTCCTCTCTCTCAATTATCTCTTTATTTATTAATTCATCAGCAAGTGTTTTTAAAACACCCCTATATTTATCAAGAAGCTCTTTTGCCTTCTTTCCTGCCTTACCCACTATTCCCTCCACTTCTTCATCAATAAGCTGAGCAGTCTTCTCGCTGTAATTTTTTGATTCGGCAATATCTTTACCCAAAAACACCAAATCATCTTTACCATGAAAACTAAGTGCTCCCAGTTTTTCGCTCATCCCATACTCAGTCACCATCTTACGAGCAATTTTATTTGCTTGATTTAGATCATTTTGAGCACCAGTGGTAAGTTCATTAAATATCATAAGTTCTGCTTCTCTTCCCGCAAGAAGAGTGGATATATCGTCTTCAAATTTTGACTTACTGTGAAGTACTCTGTCACGCTCCGGCATATTCCAAGTGTATCCCAAAGCTCTGCCACGAGATACTATAGATATTTTATGCACTGGATCAGCATTCGGCAGAAAATGGGAGACGAGTGCATGTCCTGCTTCATGATAAGCAGTAATCTTTTTCTCCTCATCGCTAATTACCTTGCTCTTTCTTTCGGGACCAAGCATTACTTTCTCTATAGCTTCGTTCAAATCTTTCATTTCAATTCTTTTTCTGTTTTCCCGAGCAGCAAGTATTGCTCCTTCGTTTAGTAGATTTTTCAAATCTGCTCCAGAAAAACCAGATGTTTTCTGAGCAATCACATCAAAATTAACATTGTCTAAAAAGGGCTTTCCTTTAGCATGAACCTCTAGTATTGCCTTTCTTTCTTTGATGTCTGGCAAGTCTATCAAAACTCTACGATCAAAACGTCCCGGCCGAAGAAGTGCCGGATCTAGCACATCTGGACGATTGGTAGCTGCTATTACAATAACATTTGTTTCGGTATCAAAGCCATCGAGCTCTACTAGTATTTGGTTCAAAGTTTGTTCTCTCTCATCGTGACTTCCTCCAAGTCCCGCTCCTCTTTGCCTTCCAACCGCATCTATCTCGTCTATAAAAATAATACAAGGAGCATTTCTTTTTGCTTTTGTAAAAAGATCCCTCACTCTACTTGCTCCAACACCTACAAACATTTCTACAAATTCTGATCCAGAAATACTAAAAAAAGGAACATTAGCCTCGCCCGCTACAGCTTTGGCAAGCAAAGTTTTTCCTGTTCCCGGAGGCCCTAAAAGCAAAACTCCTTTGGGAATTTCTGCTCCCAGATCCTTATACTTCTTGGAATATTTCAAAAAATCAACTATCTCTATCAAATCCTCTTTTGCTTCTTCAGATCCTGCAACATTCGCAAAAGTAACTTTTGTGTTTTTCAAATTCAATCTAGCTTTTGATTTCCCGAAAGCCATAGCTTGAGTATTGGCTCCTTGAGCCTGACGCAGAATAAAAAATAAAAAAGCTGCGAGAAGTAAAAAAGGAAGAAGTGCGGATAAAATACCTACCCAGACAGCTCCAGAAGTGTCATCTTTTACTTCTATCTTTACTTTTTCTGGTGTTATCCCGTATTGAGTAAGAGAAACATCGCTTTCTTTGAACGCTATTTCTTTACCCACAATCCCTACTTCGGGGTTTTCGGGATTCACTAGGTGCACTTCAAGTTTATTTCCACTAACAACGATGTGGTCCACTTCTCCGTTTTCCACCTGTTCGTATACTTGAGATATATTAACTTCCTCTGGTTTTTCCACCCCGCTGATCTGATCAGAATAAATAAAACTTGCTCCTATTACAATTAGAAGAGATAAAAGAAGCCAATTCCTTTTTATAAATTTAGATAAAAATTTCATTATTAATTTATTTCTTTATAAATAACTTTAGTAATCCTCATTATACTATAATAATTTTACACTGTCAATTTTTTTGCTTAGAATAGAGACAATTATAAGAAAGTACCTTCTGGTACTTTCTTATAATTTTAAAGGGGGGTTTAGAATAATTCGTTATGAGCTCTTGTCTCAAGCATAGCCGAGAGATGTTAAATAATGCTTGCTCTGAGTAAAGTCGAAGAGTTTGAACTAGCTTGGTGGAGCTTAATAAGATAAGTTTTGAAAAATAAAAAAAATTATTTTATTTATACTTATAAATCCAAATTGCTATACCTACTCCCAAAAAGAAAGATGGCAATAATCCATTTTTAATACCTAGTACCATAGAAATTGCACTTCCCCCAATCCAGATTATTAGAAAAACAATAGTTGCTTTAGTTTTTTTCTTATCATTTTCTTTCATATTTTTATTATACCCTAAATTAATAACTCAGTCATTATAACAAAAATAAAAGTTTTAATAAGCTGTTATTTCAAAAACGGAGAGAGTGGGATTCGAACCCACGGTGAGCTTGCGCCCACACCTGTTTTCAAGACAGGCGCCTTCAACCACTCAGCCATCTCTCCGTAATTTAGGTTTTTATAACCACCCAAAAATTATATCAGAATATATTAGTTTGTTCAAATAATTAAATTTTAAAAATAATAGCTTATTTAAGCAAAATATACTTGACTTTTGAATAAATTTATGATAGTATTAGCTTATCTGAAAGAGAGAGGGTGATGCATTTTGAAAAAATCAACTTTTGTTTTTGCTATTTTTTTACTGTTCCTTGCTTCCCTACTTCTTTGTGTTTCCGAAGCTAAGGCAGAAGAAGAAAAAAATCTTCATCTCTATCTTCAAAAAGTAGAGGAAGAAGTAAACAGCAAACCCCAAAAGAGAGGTAGTGTTTCCCTTAGGAAGATCGAGTATCACGAAAAGGAATTAGAAATTAAGAAAGGAAAATTACAAAAACTCAAGAAGAAAGTAGAGGGATGGCTCGACAAACAGGGCATTGAGGTAAACGGAGAACTGGGCATAATGATCAGTAGCGGTGACAGTTTGCTCTTTGGAATAAAGAAAAACA
The DNA here is from genome assembly GCA_964424445.1 of uncultured Candidatus Saccharibacteria bacterium. Taxonomy (GTDB): domain Bacteria; phylum Patescibacteriota; class JACPGU01; order JACPGU01; family JACPGU01; genus CAYRIM01. Next base: position 13,576 of record CAYRIM010000002.1, read on the forward strand.
AAATAACCGCGAAAGAAGATTCCTATCCTGATTTTTCCCTTGTCTTCGACAGAGAAAAAGAATCCTTGCTCCTACTTTTTTCAAAAACAAAATAAAGGCGCTTTTAGCGCCTTTTTTGATTAAAAACATTTTTTTGTTTATAATTAATTTATAATTAACAATAAAAATTTAATTATGCAAAACATCACAGACTTCTTGTCACAATTTATTATGAAGTATGGCACAGATATAGTATGGATTCTTTTGATATTTTTTGCGGGAAGAATACTATTAAGGTTAATTATAAAAAAACTAGTAAGAATAGTTGATGATGGTGATGATGAACATGACAGCGACCAAGAAAAAAGGGCAAAAACTATAGGAAGCCTAATAATGACAATTGGTAATTTTGTTATCTATACTATAGTAATGATAATGTTCCTTGCTCTTTTTGGTGTAGATGTAACTCCTATTTTAGCAGGTGTTGGGGTTATTGGATTAGCTATTGGTTTTGGTGCTCAGTCGCTCGTGAAAGATTTTATGACGGGCCTTTTTATTCTCCTGGAAAACCAATACAATGTAGGAGATAGGGTTTCAATAGACGGATCCGAAGGTAATATATTGAAAATTACTATTCGCTCAACAGTACTCAAAGATAAAGATGAAAAAATTCACTATATGCCAAATGGCTCTATAAAAAAAGTGATAAATCATTCTCAAAAAATAAGATCAGAATTTAAAAAGAAAAAATAATGAAGCTTGAGATCAAAACTAAGGGTCATTATGATTTTATAGATATAACTGATAAGGTAAGATTATTAGTGGAAAAATCAGACATCAAAGATGGGGCTGTATTAGTGTTCGTTCCTGGGTCAACAGCATCTGTCACTACCATGGAATATGAGGAAGGAATAAAAAAAGATTTAATAAAAGTTTTTGAAAATATTGCACCCGAAAATGCAGACTACGAGCATCATAAAAAATGGGGAGACAGAAATGGCGCTGCTCATATAAAATCTGCTTTAATGAGAACAAGTTTGACAGTCCCTGTGGAAAATGGGAAACTTTCTCTTGGCACTTGGCAGCAAATAGTTTTGATAGATTTTGATGAGAAAGAAAGAGAAAGGGAAATAACTATAAAAATAGTGAAAGAATAATTTAATCATGGAGAGATGGCCGAGTGGCTGAAGGCGACGGCTTGCTAAGCCGTTATGCGGGTTAATTCCCGTATCGAGGGTTCGAATCCCTCTCTCTCCGTTAGAATAAAATAATGACTCATCTGAGTCATTATTTTATTATACCGTAGAATAGTAAGGGGGATTCGAAGGGCGCGAGTAGAATGCGACCCTGGGAGCATTCTGTGTGTAGCGCCCAGGCTCCGAGTCGGAGCGAGGAGGAATCCCGATTTCATTATAGGGATTTTTTTAACTAATTATTTAATATATAATCTAGATATGAATAAGATGGAAACCAATATGGAGAAAAAGGAAACCAATGAAGATTTTACTTCAGAGATTTCCCTATCTTTTTTTAGACACGGAGAGAAAGAACAGTGGGACGAAGAAAAAGGAGACATCAAGCTAGAACTAACAGAAGGTGGTAGAAAGCAGGCTATGATTAAGGGAGCTATTTCTAAATCAGGCGAAGTAGTTGCTCTTGGTAGTAAAAGGAAAAGAGCTCTTGATACAGCTGGTATTATTGCTGCTGGCAAAAGAAGTGAAATTACAGGTGGTGAGACCAAAGAAGAATTAGATGAAAAGCTAAAAAAGAATATAAAATCTGGAGAATTAGTAGTAGAAAATAGATTGGATTTTGAAATAGATTTTGATAACGAATATGGAGAACATCTCCTAGAAGCGATAAATGGTGAGGATTTTTTTAAATTTGTTGTTGAAAAAAGTGATGAATTAGCTGAGAAATACAATGATAAGGATAGTTTTACTTATTCTAGGGGCGCTGCTGGAATAGCTGAGCTGATAAAAAGATATTTAAGTATCGCATCTCAGTGGAATGAGCTTGTTGTTCAAGATAAGGATGAGGAATATCCAAAAGATTGGGAGGTTATTCTTGGTACTCATCAAGCAGTTACAGAATCTTTTTTATCAAAGTTTATTGAAAAAACCAAAGGATTGGAAGATAGAAATAAATTTATTGAGGCTCTTGATAATCAAGGATTTGATTTTGTTGAGGGTTTTGAAGTCAGAATAATAAATAAAAAGGATGGGGAGTTATCAGCAATAGTCAAATATAGAAAGGTTGAAAATGGGAAGAGGATTTTTGATCTCAAAGAAGAAGTATCACCTGAAATATTAGAGGAAATTATAAATGAAAAAAATTGATAATATAAAGTGGATTGAGGATTATTCAAAGTCAGTTAAGGACTTTACATTTGATCACGACCCAACCTCTCATCAGCCATTTGATGCTTTTAATTTTTATCCCATATATTTTGATTTGTGGCTTGATAAAATTCATAGTACTATTTTAAAAATAAATAAAAAAAACCTTAATAAGGCGAAAATATTAAAATCTTTACCACCATATGGTTCATTAAAATTTATTGTTTACACTATTATAAATATGGGGGCTATTTTGGATTATGATCAAGAAAAAATTAGAGTTATATTGGATTTTTTTATTGATAATATGAGCAGTATTTCTAAAGAAGAAGACCTGTTTAGTGAAGATAATATTATTATTAGAGATAAGGGGGACACAAAAAAGGAGATAAAGAATTTAAAAATTATTAAGAGTGACGATGAAAAAAGAATAATATCTAAACTAATTGGGGTTCTAGCTCTTTACAATCACTCTCTCTATAATGATTATTCAACAGAATATGGTTATGCTATAGATGGTCCCTATGATTTGGGATATGGAAAAACTCTTTTGGTAAGGAGATTTCAAGATCTCAAACCTGTTGATTTGTGGCCAAGCTTGAAGAGTTTTAATTTTGATAATATAAAGATAGCAACTATTTATAGTGAAGTTAATATAAGTATGAGATTTGTCTCATCACACATAATATCTACTGAGAACTACCAAGAAAAATTAAAAAAATACAGTGTATTTGTAGGTAATCGTTCTATTAAAAATCTTGATATTGTAATGGATATTGTAGAAAACATTGCACAGAAAACTTCAGAAATATATTTAAAACAAAAGAATTTTAATTTTGAAGAAACGAAACTAATGTTTTTAAAACAACAGGGATATGAATTGAAAAATCTTTTTGATTTAGCTGGGATAGATTGGAAACCAGGGAAAGATATTAGAAATAGAATAAAAGGCAAAAAACTGAAGAGAGATGTCGCAGAAGTTGATTGTCCAAAAAATAAAAAGGATTACGAAGACTATATTGGAGTTACTTATTTAAAGGAGGTATATAAATAAAGATGAAAACACTAAAAGGCACAACTGCAAATAAGGGTAAGGTTAAAGGTATTGTTAAAATCATTAAGAATGAAAATGATTTTGATAAATTTAATGAAGGAGATATCTTAGTTTCAGAAATAACAAACCCTTCTTTTACTTTGGTGATTATTAAAGCTTCGGCGATTGTTATAGATAAGGGCGGGATAACATCTCATTCAGCTATTGTTTCAAGAGAATTTAATATACCTTGTATAGTTGGTACAAAGAATGCTACTCAAATTTTAAAGGATGGATATGAGATAGAGGTGGATGCTGATAATGGTTTGGTAAAAATTATAAAGGAATAATTATGAAGTATATAAAAAAGTTTAAAGATCTAAACAAGAATTCAGTAGATATTGCTGGGGGCAAAGGAGCATCTCTTGGTGAAATGATAAATTCTAATATTTCTGTACCAGATGGTTTTGTAATATTATCCCCTACCTTTGATAGATTTATAGAAGAAACAGATATTGGCACTGAGATAAGCTCAGAGCTTTCAAAAGTAAATAAAGGTGATGTGAATAGTGTAGATAATGCTTCAGGGGTTATACAAAGCCTGATATTAAATAAGGAAGTCTCACCAGATATCACAGATGAGATTCTGAGGCAGTTTAAGTCCCAAAAATTAGAACTAGTAGCAGTTAGGTCTAGTGCAACAGCTGAGGACTCATCTACAGCTTCTTGGGCAGGAGAATTAGAGAGTTGTTTGAATATAGCTGAAGATAGTTTGATTGAGTCAATCAAAAAATGTTGGGCGTCACTTTTTACTCCCAGAGCAATATTTTACAGAATAGAACAAGGATTATCTAAAAAAAAGGTGTCTGTTGCCGTGGTGGTGCAGAAGTTAGTTAAATCGGAAGTAAGCGGCGTAACATTCACAGTGCATCCAGTAACCCAAGATAAGAATCAAATGATTATAGAGGCTGGATATGGGCTTGGAGAAGCTATTGTGGGAGGACTCATAACTCCAGATGCTTATGTGATAGATAAAAAAGAAATGAAAATATTAGACATCAATATTTCTGCTCAGGAAAAAGAAATCATAAGAAATAAATATAAAGGGACCAAAGAGGTTAAAATAACTGGAAATAGAAAAGAAAAGCAGAAACTAACCGATAAACAGATAGTAAAACTAGCCAAGGTATGTAAAGAAATAGAGAAAAATTATAAATTTCCTTGTGATATTGAGTGGGCTCTAGAGAAAGGAAAATTCTACATAGTTCAGTCTAGACCCATAACAACACTATAAAATAAGGGTTAAATCTAAGCTAAAACCAATTAGAGACCTTCGAACATTATTCGACAGGCTCATAACAAGTCGTCCCAGAAATCCCGTTATTTTGTAACCAAAATTTTATATAAAAACAAAATAAACCTGAGTTTGTCGAAGGGTTGACTGGGACTAAGGAGTATTTGTTCCTTATTTTCAAGTTCGAGTAAAAGTGACGTGAAATGGGACTAGAGACAAAAACCTTATTCTTTTTGCTATTTTAAGTCACAAATCAGAAATTCAAACTTACTTTTTTGACAAAAACAAATAAAATAAGCAGTAATAGATTAACTAAGCAAAAAACTATTGACCAAATGCTATTATTTTGCTATAATTGCAATAGTTTTTCGATAAAATGTCACAGTGACGGAACGGCATACGTAGTGTCTAGCAGAAGACGAGGTTCGCCGA
>CAYRIM010000003.1:0-17950 GCA_964424445.1 uncultured Candidatus Saccharibacteria bacterium
GAACTGCTTTTTGTTTTGCGGATACTTCTTTGTTTTCTGTTTCCCTGACAGAAGAAGTTTTCTTCTCTTTTATGTTTTCTTCGCTATCCCGAGCATTGTTAAGAGATTTTTTTGTCATCTTTCCTCCTTGAAGCCCTCCGTTTTAATAATATAAATACATAATATTAGTTCCATGTATACTACCTCTAGTTTATCACACAAAAAAACAAAGTGCGATAAAAATAATTAAAAAGGAGCGAAAAGATCGCTCCTTTCTTCAAATCTACAAAATAAGTCTTTTCTATTTCATAAAAGCTAGATATAAAGGTAAAATCAATATTCCTCCTGGAATCAAAGCAAACATACCCAAGTAATCCGGTTTCTTGCAGGCCTTAGCAATCATCATCCATACATATATAGCAAAAATAAGCAGTGGCAACATAGCTAGAATATTAACAAACGGTATAAAGAATAATACAAACAAAAGAATGTACCATCCAGAAAATCCTCCTAGATTTAACCATAAAATAACATTCAGTATAGGTATCCACGCAAACCAACTTCTACCAATCTTGGTCTTTTGGGATATTCTCATAAAAGACCATGCGATGGCAACATATACTGCAATAGCTACTATTATAGCCACAGCTAACATCCAACCGCTTAGAAAGGCCATACCTGTTAAGGCCATCCAATCACCCTGACCAAGAGACTGCAACTGATCCATTCTCTCGTAAGGAAAATTTTCTGGTAAAACACCCTGGAGATTGAAATCTCCTTGAAAATTAAAATTTTGATCCATTTTTATTTTTCCTCCTTGCCCCCAAATAAATCTAGGGGCTTTTAAAAAAACATTTATTTATATAACTAAAGCTAATATTATTTAAACTACAACTATCTGTAATTAATAAATTGTAAGGGAATTTTTAAATCTTTTTCTTTCAAAAAATTTATTACTTCCTGTAAAACATCGCGAGAAGAAGAGCTTACCCTTACCTCTTCGCCCTGAACAGAAACCTTTGCTTTTTTAAAATTTGTATTTATCAATTTGGAAATTTCTTTTGCTTTTTCTTTTGATAAACCCTGAATTATATTAATTTTTTTTCGAACTTTATTTGCTCCCGCTTTCTCGTTCTCGGTAGATAAATCCAAAATTCTAGAATCCAGCTTTCTACTTACAACCTTGTTAACCAAGATATCTATAATTGCTTTCATTTTATAATCATCTTCCGCCGTTATAATAATATGTTCTTTTTCCAAAACTATTTCATGAGGAGAGTTCTTGAAATCATAACGGAAAGAAAGCTCTCTTCTGGCCTGATCCAAAGCATTAGACAGCTCCTGAGGATCAAATTTTGAAACAATATCAAATGAACTATCTTTAGCCATAATTAAATTTTATTTCTTATTTTTCCTATAATCCAACCAGCAACTCCTCCTATAATAGGATAAAAAAACAGAGACACAAATGTTGCCATAATCAACATGCCAAAAAACATCCCCGGATCATTATCTATATCTTTTAAGCCAACGTTTATGATTTTTAAAGGTAAAAATACAATGTAGTAAGATATTCCAATAAAAAACATTTCCAAATCATTCATGCCAGGAAATTTATAAGAAATTAGTCCGAGTATAAAGGAAATCACAGCCAAAAACCATATAAGAAAACCAAAGAAAGCTCCTTTTTTTATATAACTCCACTTTTCCCAGAGTTTAATCATATGTTTTTTAATTTATTAATTTGTTACTTTCTTATTCCTCCTCTCCCCAATCATCATCATAAACCCCTTCCGCCCCTTCATCTCCTCCTCCAGTCTCGGAAACCAAAATTTCTCTAGGTTTTGCACCATCAGCAGGCCCAACAATTCCCTGGTCTTCCAGTATATCTAGGAGTCTCGCTGCCCTGGCATAGCCAATCTTTAGACGCCTTTGTAGTAAAGAAGACGAAGCTTTACCTGACTGCATCACAACATCATAGGCCTCTTGATACATATCATCATCAACTTCTCCCGCACTACCAGCAGAACCTACACCACCCGGAAGTTTATGTGATTTAACAATATCTTCGTTATATTCCACTTCTCCTTGTTCTTTGACTTGATCTAAAATGTTTTTTATTTCTTTTTCGGAAACAAATACTCCTTGTATACGTTTTGGCTTTTGTCCATCTCCGGCCATAAAAAGCATATCCCCCTGACCCACCAATCTTTCAGCCCCTGCCATATCGAGTATTGTTCTGCTGTCAATCTGACTGGCTACTCTAAAAGCTATACGAGTAGGAACATTGGCTTTTATCAAACCAGTGACAACATTCACGGATGGTCGTTGAGTCGCAATTATTAGATGAATCCCTACTGCTCTAGCCATTTGGGCTATGCGAACTATAAGACCCTCCATTTCATTGCCAGCTTGAATCATTACATCAGCCAATTCATCTACAACCATTACTATATAAGGTAATCTTTCCTCCTCAGAAACTTTTTTATTGTAGCTAACAATATCCCTGGCCTTTTCTTCGCTAAGTATTTTATACCTATTTTCCATCTCTAGCACTGCCCAACGGAAAGCATTTATAGTTTTGTCTGGTTCTACAATAACAGGAGTAAGAAGGTGAGCTATATCATTATAACCAGTCAGCTCAACTCTTTTAGGATCAACCAAAATCAATTTCAATTCCTTCGGAGAATAACGGTAGAGAAGACTAGCCAAAACACCATTTACACATACACTCTTGCCGCTTCCAGTAGCACCAGCAATCAAGAGATGTGGCATTCTAGATACATCCGTAACCGCAGGAACGCCAGAAACATCTTTGCCTAAAGCGACAATCAGATTGCCTTTGTTTACTGAATTTTTATATTCATTTGATTCTAGAACCTCTTTTAATCTAACTAAGGCTACTTTTTTATTGGGAATTTCTACTCCAACTAGAGATTTTCCAGGAATAGGAGCTTCTATTCTTATGGGGTGAGTAGCTAGAGCAAGAGCTAAATCATCCTGAAGTGATGTTATTTTAGAAAGTTTCGTCCCTTCGTGAGGCTTTAAGGTATATTGAGTAAAAGTGGGCCCAACATTCACATCTTGCATTGCAACTTGAATGCCAAACTGAGATAGGGTTTTTGCTATTATTTCAGCATTTCCAGTAATATTACCGCTATCTACTGAGTACCTTGAATCATCGAGTAGATTCAGAGGGGGAAATTCCCAGTCAAAACTAATTCTTTCTATATTGCTTTCTAATTCTGATGTTTTTTTCTTAGGCTCTTCTTTTTCGCCTTCCTCTTCTACAGAATCAACCCCTCTTGTTTTGTCGGATTTACGAATCTTTTTAGAAATGATATTTTCTTTTTGGGGTAGGTTTATTTTTATCTTGCCAACCTTTTTACTATCAACCACAGAATGTCCTGCTTTATAAGAATCTTCTTCTAGTTTTTGCGCCATCTTCTTTATTGTAGTATTGAAAAGTAAAAGAATAGAAATAATAAATAGAGTTATTATTATAAGCAATGCCCCACTGAAAGAAACTAAATCCTTAAGATTGGCAGATATAAAATGACCAACAAAACCGCCACCGCCACCAGTGAGAGCAACATCAAAAGAGTTTTCCATTTTTATAAAAACATGAACCAAGGAAGGGATAAGAAGCAGAAACATCATAAAGCCAACGTAAGAAAAAGGTGGAATCTTATATCTTTTCGGATAAAACATAATATAACCAAGAATAATTAGAGAAACAGCAAATAAGTAAGAGGTCCACCCAAATACCTGCCTGAGAAAATCCTGTAAGGATTGACCAAGGGATCCAAAAAGCCCAAAAAGTGAAATGAGAGAAAAGACTCCAAGTAAAACTAAAATAATAGCGGTAATTTCCGCTGAAGTCTCCGGACTTATAGAAAGTTCTATACCCTCCCAACTGTCTTGTTTTTTCTTCTTCGGGATAGTAGCTTTCTTTCTAGTAGAAGTTGATTTTTTTCTACCTCTTTTTTTGGGCATATGAATCAAATTAAAACACTAAAGCTATACACAAGCTTATTATTTATATCTTATCATAAAGAAAATAAAAAGGGGAGAAAAAGATATGTTTTCTTATCTCTAATTAGTATTTTTAAAGAACCTATATAAACTTGTATTTAATAAATAATTTGACAATCAAGCCATTTTTTGATAATATTATAAATACAAAAAAAAGAACCCTAAAAGAAAGGAAGTGGTCATAAGTGTGTCATTCTGCTATTACTTTATTGATAGCTACACCAGGTTTTCTGATTCTTCTTGTCCTTGCATCAAGGCACTATTATAAGAAGGGCAAGAAAGATCAAAGAAAAGAAGACAAGAAAAAACTCGATAAAGCCCAGACAGACGTTTTGGAAGCTGACGAACTACTAATAGAAGCTGAAAAAGAAAGAGACAAGGCAACACAAGAAAAAGATAAAGCGATACTAGAAAGAGGTAAAGCAATTGAAGCCAGAAACAGGGCTATTCGGGAAAAAGAGAAATACAGAGACCGAATGACCGAGGCTATCAGTAAAGCTGTAAGGAAAGTAAGGAAATGAGTTGACCTTAACCAGACTGCTAGAAATATTCAGGGTTTACCAAAGGAGCTTTTTAACCCTCCTGAAGACAAAGAAGATTGAAATATTTTTATTCAAAAAAACCCAAAAGCACCTATTCGGTGCTTTTTTGTTGTAAAAATAATTGTAGGGACAGAATAATAATCTGTCCCCACAAATTAAAATCATTCATTTTTTACAATATTACCGCAATCACTAAAGCAACCACACTCATAAGCTTTATCAAAATATTCATCGCAGGACCAGAAGTATCCTTGAAGGGATCACCCACCGTGTCACCTGTAACGGCAGCCTTGTGAGGTTCAGAACCTTTGCCTCCATGAGCTCCACTTTCTATGTATTTCTTCGCATTATCCCAGGCACCACCCGCATTCGCCATAAAAAGTGCCAGAAGCACTCCTGTTACAGTAGCCCCCGCAAGAAGTCCACCCAAAGCTTCAGCGCCAAGAAGTAAACCCACTAAAACTGGAGCGACAACAGCAACTAGCCCTGGAATAATCATTTCTCTAAGAGCTGCGGTAGTGCTAATACTCACACATCTCGCACTATCTGGTTTAGCTGTACCCTCCATAAGACCTGCAATTTCCTTAAATTGCCTCCGAACCTCTTTTATCATAGAAAAAGCAGCTCGCCCAACTGCCTTCATAGTCACAGAAGCTAGAAAGAAAGGAAGAATACCACCTAAAAAAAGCCCGATAACAACTAACGGATTTGTAATGTTTATTACTTCAAGCCCTACTGCCGCACTATAAGCTGAGAAAAGTGCTAGAGCTGTTAGAGCAGCACTACCTATAGCAAAACCCTTTCCTATAGCAGCAGTAGTGTTTCCTATTGAATCAAGTGAATCTGTTATTTTTCTAGTTTCTGGTCCTAGCTCGCTCATCTCGCTTATTCCTCCAGCATTATCAGCAATAGGACCATAAGCATCTACGCTCATGGTAATACCAACGGTTGCTAACATTCCTATAGCTGCAATACCTATACCGTAAAGACCAGTAAAGTGATGACCTATAAAGATAGCAGCTGCTATAACGATGACAGGTAGAATCACAGATTCCATACCTGAAGCAATCCCTGCAATAATATTGGTAGCAGGTCCAGTCTCACTTGCTTTCGCGATATCGCGAATTGGCTTTGCGCTAGTATAGTACTCCGTAATTAAACCAATCAAAATTCCTGCTAAAACCCCCGAAAGAAGAGCCCAAAAAGGTCCTATACCAGATGAAAGACCCAGAAAACCAATAATAAAATATGCAGTTATTATGAAAACACCAGCAGCTACAAAAGTAGCATAGCGTAAAGCTGCTTGAGGACTGATTCTTTTTAAGATCGCCATAGAGCCAATACCAATCAGGGAGCTAACCAGCCCAATAGCAATTAGAATAATAGGTAAGCTCATTGCTTCCATTCTCTGGTCAGCAAAAAGAATAGCAGTAGCGCCTATACTAATAGTAGCCACAACTGATCCCACATATGATTCAAAAATATCTGCTCCCATTCCAGCAGTATCGCCAACATTATCGCCAACATTATCTGCAATAACAGCAGGATTTCTGGGGTCGTCTTCAGGAATTCCAGCTTCTACCTTCCCAACCAGATCGGCCCCTACATCGGCAGCTTTAGTATAAATACCTCCACCAACTCTGGCAAAAAGAGCGATTGAGGAAGCACCCATCGCAAACCCTGTTATATATTGAACATCAGCTAATGCTCCATTTGTTACATATAGATAATAAAAAAGAGCTATTCCAAAAAGTCCAAGAGAGGCAACTGCCAATCCCATCACTGCTCCACCCATAAAGGCAACTATCAAAGCCTTCCCTTGTCCTTTATCATTAGCAGCCTGAGTAGTTCTCACATTTGCCCTCGTTGCTGCTTTCATACCAATAAAACCAGCCAGCATAGAGAAAAAAGCTCCCACTAGAAAAGCATAGGCTGTTTTACTAGCTATAAAGAAAAATAGTAACAAGAACACTACGGCTATAAAAATCAAAAGGTAAGTATATTCTTTTTTTAAGAAAGCCATTGCACCTTTATGAATAAGATCAGCAATGCCTTTCATCTTATCTGATCCTTGATTTTGTCTGACAATGTAAAGATAAAACAGAACAGCGATTACAAGACCTGCCAGGCCGAGTACCATAGAGTAGGTAGTAAAAAGTGTTAGTAAATTCACAAATTCCTCCTGTAAAATAAATTAGTTTATCAAATATAACTTAATAAATATAAAATGAATCAAGAATTATGAATCAAAAATCAAGATTTCAAAAAACCCTCCTTGATTCTTAACTCTTACTTCTTGATTCTATATAAAAAATAGCATGTTTAAGATTTTTTTTCAAGAAAATAAAAAAGAAATCAATTCTTTAGAACCTTAAAAGTCTAAATGCTTGATTCCTAAATAGCTACAACGCTAATTAGCTAAACCTCTATCACTACCGGAACAACCATTGGTCTTCTTTTTGTATTCTTATACAAATAATCTCCAATTCTTTGCTTTAGTTCTTCTTTTAGGTTTTGTTGATCAAAGGAATCTCTATTCGCGTGATTGGTAAATATTCTCTTTATTTCTGCTCTAGCTCCGAATATCAGTTTTTCGCTGTCTCTCATATATACAAATCCACGGGAAATAATATCTGGAGATGAGGCCAACTCTATCTTCTTTTTGTTAATCGTAACAATAACCACAAAAATGCCATCACTAGCCATAGCTTGACGGTCTCGAAGCACTATATTGCCAATATCTCCAACTCCATTTCCATCTACCATTACCGATCCCACTGGTATCCTCCTAGAACTAACCCTGACATCATTTTCTGTTATTTCTACCACTTGACCATCTTCGACAATAAATACATTATCCGGAGACATACCACAATCCCTTACTGCCACATCTTTGTTGGCTACAAGCATATGAAGATCGCCGTGAGCTGGAACATGATACTTGGGATTTACTAGTTTTATCATATCTGCAATCTCATCTCTAAAACCATGTCCGCCTACATAAATATCCATTTCTTTATGATGAACAACCCTCGCTCCTGACCGGATGAGATCATCCATCATTCTATAAACTTCTTCCTCATTTCCTGGAATAGGAGAAGAGGACACAACAATCATATCAGTATTTTTTAATTGAATCTGACGATGCTCACCAACAGACATTCTAACAAGAGCTGAATACTTTTGCCCTTGTCCTCCTGTCACTATTATCACCAATCTATCGTCTGGGTATTTTTTGACATCCTTGACCGGAATCATAACTCCCTCTGGTACTTTGAGATATTTTGTACTAATTGCAACTTTCACATTATTCTCCATACTTCTCCCAGAAATCGCTACTTTTCTTCCATTTTTCTCAGCTGCCCAGAGAATTTGTTGAATCCTAGCCAACTGAGATGAAAAAGCAGTAACAATAATTCTTCCCTTGGCTTCATTAAACACTTTGACGAAAGCTTCATCTACAACTCTAGATGAAATACTTCTACCTTTTTCTTCTACTCTCGTACTATCAAGATTAAGAAGAAGGGCTCCACCAGCTTGTTCGCATATTCTTTTTATTTTTTCTGAATCAGTAGTCCATCCATCAATAGGATCAGCATCAAAGCGAAAGTCACTAACATGCATCATTAGACCATATGGAGTATGGATACCATAACCAACAGCTTCGGGTACAGAATGAGCAACTCGAAAAGGCTCAATCCGAAAGACCCCAAGCCTTAAGGTTTCTTCGGAGTCTATCACTTGTACCTTCTTATCTTTTACTTCTTTGTATTCTGAAAATTTCCTCTCAATTAGACCCGCTGTAATACGAGTAGCAAAAACAGGAACGTCACCAAGCTCAGGTATGAGATGGGGTAGAGCACCTATGTGATCCTCATGACCATGGGTAATAAGTACCCCTCTAATTTTTTTTAGTCTACCCTTGAGATAAGTAATATCAGGAATAAGATAGTCAATGCCATACATTTCAGATTCCGGAAAACCCATTCCCATATCTACAATTATAATATCACCACCATCCGGAAGATTGGGATCATCATATTCATAAAGAATCATATTTTTATTCATTTTCCCCGAACCCCCAAGAGATATCATCTTGAGCCTCGCTCTTCTAGGCATTAGCCTTTTTCCACTGTCCCTTCTCCCATTTTTTTGATCAGAAGAAGTAGTGACAATTCTAACACTAGGTCGTACTGCTCTCCTGCCAGCAGAACCCGTAGTTGCTTTTCTTTTTCCGTTTTGTGTTTTATTCATAGAGAACTTGTTATTCTATTAATAATAATTTTTAAATTAGATCAAAATCCTCGATTAAATCAATCAACCTATTATAAATAGATTCATAATAAAATCCCGATTCCCAATGACCGATCCTTAGACATTAGATTTTTGATCATTAGTTATTTCTTATAATAATTAGAGCGATTAGGTTAATTATAGTAATTTTATGGATCTTATTTCTTTCCTGTTTGTTTCATTGATAGATTCAATCTTCCCATATCATCAATATTAATCAATCGTACTTTTACTTTTTGGCCAACCTTAAGCTCATTACTAACCTTTTCTACTCTTTTTTCTGAAATTTCAGAAACATGAATTAATCCTTCTTTTCCAGGTAATATTTGAGCAAAGGCACCAAAATCAAGGATTTTTGTTATCTCTCCTTCGTAGATCTTTCCCACCTCTGGCTCTTCTACTAAAATTTTTATCATTTCTTTTGCTCTCAAGATACTCTTTTTATCTGGAGAAGAAATCATAACTCTTCCGTCATCTTCTATGTCTATATCCACCCCAGTTTCTTCTATTATTCCATTAATGACCTTTCCTCCAGGTCCAATAATATCTCTTATCTTATCTGGGTTGATGATCACTGTTTCTATCCTTGGAGCAAACTCAGATAAATCTTCTCTTGGTTTACTTATTGCTTTTAGCATTTTATCCAAAATATGCAACCTTCCCTTTCCTCCTTTCTCAAAAGTCTGTTTGATCATTTCTAATGTCAACCCATTATTCTTCACATCCAATTGAATTGCGGTAATACCTTTTTTGCTTCCAGCAATTTTGAAGTCCATATCACCATGACCATCTTCTACTCCAGCAATATCAGTGAGTATCTTGTATTCACCATTGCCCCCATCTATTAAACCCATAGCAATCCCAGAAACAGGATCGGTAATAGGAACACCCGCATCCATCAAGGATAGAGTGGAGGCACAAGTAGATCCCATCGACGTAGAACCATCGGATGATAGAGCTTCAGAGACTAGTCTTATAGTATAAGGGAAATCTTCCTCTGAAGGTAAAACTGGCACAAGAGCTTTTTCAGCTAGAGCTCCGTGTCCTATTTCTCTTCTACCAGCAGATCTTATTGGCCTAGCCTCTCCCACACTAAAAGGTGGAAAATTATAATGATGCATGTATCTCTTTGAGGTATCTTCTTCCATTGTATCTATCAGCTGTTTCATACCAGGTGAACCCAAGGTAGTGATATTAAGAATCTGAGTATAACCTCTATTAAAAAGACCTGATCCATGAACCCTTGGTAATAATCCAACCGAACAACTAATCTCTCTAACCTCGTCTATCTTTCTCCCATCAAGTCTTTTCTCTTTCTCCAAAACATTGCTTCTTACTTTTCCTTTGTAAATATCTATAAAATAATCTTTCGCTTTCGTCATTTTTTCTTCGTCATCTTTGAATTCCTCTACAATTCTGTCTATTGTCTCATTAATCACCAATTCTCTTTCTAGTTTGTCTTCAACATCAAGAATCTTATCTAGCTCAGGAGAATAAGTCTTTTCTATCATCTTATATAATTCTTCGTCTTTTTCTACCTCAAATGCTCTTTTTTCTTTGCCAATCTTTTTTATTATATCTTTTTGAAATTTAATAGAATCCTTGATTTTATTATGAGCAAACTCTATTGCTTCCAGAACTTTTTTCTCCTCAACTTGTTTAGCACCAGCTTCTATCATTACTACCCTTTCTTCTGTAGAAATAACAGTTAGATCTAGATCAGATTTTTCCATTTCGCTTTCAGTTGGATTAAAAACTAATTTTTCATCTATTAGACCTACAATACCTATTCCTACTGGGCCATTCCAAGGAATATCGGATATTCCAAGAGCTAGCGAAGTACCCAAAAGAGATGGGATGCGAGAGTCATTATCCTGATCGTAAGAAAGAACAGTTATAATAACCTGCACATCAAAATAATAGCCCTTTGGAAAAAGGGGTCTCAGAGGTCTGTCTATGAGACGGCTAGTAAGAATAGCTTCTTCCGAAGGCCTCCCTTCTCTTTTTATGAATCTACTACCAGAAATCTTGCCCGCGGCATACATTTTTTCTTCATAGTCTACGGTTAGCGGCAAAAAGTTTATATCATCATTTCTCTTCTTTTTTGGAGAAACCACTGTTACTAATACTTCTGTATCTCCATACCTTACCGTAAGAGATCCGTTTGCTTGATGGGCTAATTTTCCCACTTCAACTAAAACTTTTTGACCATGATAGTCAAAAGAAAAATTTTCTATTTTTCTCATTTGTTTTATCCCGAATACTCGGGACTCCTTTTTTCGAAAAAATTCTTCGAGGACAGAAATAGATTCCAGAATCAAGAAATCTTGGTTCTAAACTCTACACCTGTCTTACTCGAAAATTTTTTTCGTTATTAATATTTTATCGCAGTATAAATAATCATCCCTAATCAAATTACTTTCTTAGTCCCAGCTTTTTGAGAATTGCCTCATATCTTCCGGGGTTCCTTTTGCTCAGATACTTAAGAAGTTTTCTTCTTCTCCCAATATTCACAAGAAGGCCTCTCTTGGAACCAAAATCATGGATGTGGGTTCTCATGTGTTTATTGAATCTATTTATTTTCTCGGTCAAAAGGGCTATTTGAACTTCAGGAGAACCAGTATCTCCTTCTTTTAGAGCATTATTTTCCATAATGTCTTTTTTTTCTTTTTTGTCTAAAGCCATAATAAAATTTTTGATTATTGGAGCATTGGCCCCTATAATAATAAGATTAAATAAAAAATCCAAAAATTAATAAAGTTTCTAGAACAAAAGATATTAAATATTTGAATATTGAATATTTAAGTTTAGTAAGTACATTCTAGCATAAAAAAGAAGACGGGTCAAACATTATTCATAATCTTCATCAATTTCTCTTTTACTGTTTATATCTTTTTCTAGTTTAGCAAAATCAATCTCTTCGCTACTGCCATTTTTCCTAGACTCAATAACTCTCTGTAATATGGAATTATTACCATTTTCTATTTTTGGATTATCATAATTAACATCAGAAACACTGGGTGCATACAAAGATTCGGGAGTAACCTCAGGTTCACGATCAGAGGCTTCTTCCTCGAATATAACTTTTGTTTCTCCGGTTTTTTTTCTATCGGTTGTATGAATGATTTTTTTGGGCTTCTTGTTCCCCAAAAGATATTCTCTAATTTTTCCGAGAACTATTTCTTCAGCCTTGGCCAAATTCTCATCATTTATCCTGAATCCTGCTGCCTGTTTATGTCCACCACCATCAAAAAGTAGTGCTACTTTACTCAAATCAATTTTCTCATCTGATGTTCTCATACTACCAGTAATCAGGCCTCTTTCACGTTCTACTAAAAGTAAGACAACCCTCGCACTAGGAGCACTACTAAGAAGTTCGTTCATAACACCCTCATCAACTTCTTCAGCTTTTGCTTCACAATTTTCAATTTCGTTTTTGGAAACACTGGACCATACAATTTTATTTTCTTTGTCTTCTTTAATATTAGACAAAACCTTACCCCAAATTTTCAATTTTGAAACTGCTTTGGTTTTGTAAATATTTTTCACAATCTCTGATCTTTTTGCGCCAAACGCTATTAGTTGTGCTGCAACAGTTAGGGATTTAGGGGTTGTATTTGAATTTTGGAAGCGATTAGTGTCAGTAACAATACCTGCGAGAAGCAAAGTAGCAATCTTGTCATCTATTAGGTCTTTGCCCAAAGCTTCTGCCAAAGAAACCAGTATCTCGCAAACAGATGTAGAACTCTCATCTACCAGGTTCACTTGGCCAAATTTTGTATTAGTAGGATGATGATCTATGTTTACAACAGGTATATCAGAAAATAAGCTTTGGTTTTCCTTATAGATATCACTTACAATATCAAGACTGGCAGTATCCAAAATAATCACCAAGTCATAGCCAAGTCCTTTGTTTGATATAGCAACATCCTCTTTGTTTATATTTCCCTCAGAGGGAGTGATGATTAGGTCAAGCCCTCCGTTTTCTTTTTTATTGTAACTGATTTTATCAATCTTTCCTTTCAATGCATCAATACTAACAATTAGATCCTTACTTAACTCCGCCTTCTTTAAAATGCTATCGATCCCTGGTAAGAACCGGTATTCTTCAGGGATCTCGTCCGGAACAACCGCATCAACATTTTTATTTATTTTTTCTAAAATAAACTTTAAAGACAGAATTGAAGAAATAGCGTCTCCATCAGGACGCGTATGAGTAAGAAGAAGAATACTATTACTCTTCTTGATCAAATCAACCACTTGTTGTTTTGGGCTAATTTCTTTCTTCATTTATTAGTAATTGTAGCTAATTATCCACAATTTTTCAACTATTAATAAAAACCATAGTATTATATCATACTTTTTCAAAAAAGTCAATATCTTATCCCGTAAAAATAAACGCCTAGTTTATAATATCTAATATTTTATTCATATGTTAAAATAGAAAAACAAATGCAAAGAATAAGACTAATAACAATTTTAGTTATTTTTATTCTGGTCCCCTTGAGCCCAGCTAATTTTTCTTTGGCTTCTTATGAAGAAGAAAGAGACCAGCTTTTTGAAGAACTAGAAAAAATAAAAAATGAACAGCTTCTTTATTCTCAAGATATAGCCGCTTACCAAAACGAAAGTAATGCGGCGATGCTATCTGTAGATCAAGCAAAAGATTTAATAGAGAAGAACAAAAAAGAGATAAAAAGCTTGGAAGAAAAAATTTCTGAACTTCAAGAAGAGATGGAAAGAAAAAGAGAAGTAAGAGGGGAATTGATTAGAAAATTATATATAAATAACTCTACGAAAAAATCTATATTAGCTTTTATATCTTCTGCAAACCTGAATGAATTCATAGAGAAACAAATATATATAAAGAAGACCCAAGAAAAAGTATTACTGCAAATAAAATCAATAAACGAAGCCGAAGAAGAATTAGAAGAAGAAAAAGAACTAGCAATACTAAGGAGAGGAAATTTGTTTGCTCAAATAGATGCACTAGAAAACCAACTGGTAAACCTGCAGGGCTCCATAGAAAGCGCAGAAAGCAAGATCAGAGACCTGGAAAAAAACAGGAAAGAAGTAGAACAACAAATTCTAGTTCTTGAAGTACCAGACTCTCCTCAAAACATAACAGAGGTTATCAATTGGAACACGTTGGACTTTACCAGCAAAAACAATATTACTTTTTATGGAGCTGGCACCCCTCATGGAATAGGAATGAGCCAGTATGGCGCAAAAGCTATGGCGAAAAAAGGAAATGATTATGAAAAGATACTAACACATTTCTACCAAGGAACATACCTGGAAAGAATTGACACATCAAACACAACTGTAAGAATAAAACTTTCTGCTAGTCCCTCCGGAGGAAGTATAATCGTAAGAGGAGGAAGAGCAAAAATAATTTTAAGGGGAAACGAGAAAGAATTATTAGATGGCGAAAGTGTATTATCGCAGATTGGCATGAAACTAGTTCCCTTAAGTCCTTCTACTAGATTCGAAATTACTTATAAATATAACAGATTTAAAATTTTCAGAGGAGAAATTGAAATAAAAAATGCCTATAGCGGCCTTCTGACTATCAATAATATAAATATCGAGAGTTATATAAAAAGTGTAATATCTGGAGAGATGTCTCACTCCTGGCCCCTCGAAGCTTTGAAAGCTCAGGCTGTTGCTGCAAGAAACTACGCTTACAAAAATATTAAACCAGGAAGCTTATATGATCTTTGTGACACCCCAACCTGCCAAGTATACCTAGGTGCCAGCTATGAATTTCCTTCTACAGACCAAGCTGTGAAGGAAACCGAAGGTAGAATTCTCAAATATGGAAGTGAAATCATAACTGCTTATTATTTTTCTACTTCTGGTGGTTGGACCGAGAATAATGAAAATGTATGGGGTGGAACACCAAGACCATACCTAAGAGGAGTACCTAGTCCAGGCGAAGAAGAGTCCCATTACCATTATTGGCAAACTAGAACTTTTACGAAAGAAGAAATACAAGGTTATCTAAATAGTGATTCTGATACATATATAGGAGATTTACAAAAGATAGAAATACAAAAAAGAGGAGTATCGGGAAGAATAATGGCTATTAAAATCAAAGGATCAGCTGGAGAAAAATTAGTCACCGGAAAAACATTTAAATATGTGATAAATATAAATCTTCCTGACGGAACATCTGATTATATAAAAAGTACTCTTTTTGGGATAAAGTAAATAAGGAATAACAAACGTAATTTTGTCACATGACACACTTATGTGCGTCATTCCAATTATCACTTACCTAAGCAAAAAAACTCTTGACTTTTGGGTAAATTTATGCTATCTTTAGGTTATACAGATAGTACTTTTTGTACCCCAAAATTTGACAGGAAGGGATGATAAAAATGTCGACAACAAAGAAAGAAAGGTTTGTCCGTCTTGCGCTAGTTTTTTCTTTCTTGTTCCTTTTAGGTATGGTGCACATCAAGAAAGAAGCTCAAACTCAAGCAGTAGAGCTTTGTGTAGAAAAAAGTCAGCCGTATGTTTTTATTGCCAGCCATATCCCCAAAAGTGATATCAGGGAGGTTGAGCTCCAAGCAAACAAGCCTTCTGGGAAGACAAACAAAAAAATTGTTCAAAAAGAGAATGAGCAAAAAGTACCCAGAAGAGAAGGGAAAAGGCCTTACAAGAAAAATGCAACACCCCGACAACAGGAAATAATAGATTATGCCTGGGACCTGACAGGATGTTCAGATTTTATTTATACTATTGAAAGTGAAAACGCAAATTGGAATCCGGGCGAAGTAAGCAAAAGAAACAGGAATGGATCGTATGATTATGGTATATGTCAACTGTGCACTAAGTGGCATTATAATTTTATCTACACCGAGGAGTTCCAGGACTGGAAAGCTCAGGTTCGTTATTGTTGGGGAGTTTATCAAGATGCACGAAGAAGAGGAATACTGAAAACAACTTTCTATGGCCGTGAGAAATTAAATAGATCAAAGAAAAACTTTTACTGGAAATAACTCAATAGCCCATATATTTATATGGGTTATTTTTTATAAAAAATAGCTTAGATAAGAAAAGATATTGACTTTATTTTAATTATATGCTATAATACACCAGTACATTAAAAACTGAAAAATCTCTACTCTGCCCTCAATTACTATAAGGGATAGAGAGAGTAAAAATACAGGGGGAATGATGGGCTTTTAAAAAAATATAAGGAGGGATTTCATGCCCATCTCGCAACTAAAAGTAGTAAGATTCAGGAAAAAGAAAAGCAGAAAAACTCCGCTGTTTCTGGTTATTGCAATAGTAGCAGTATTGTCAATAATTCTCCTGAATATCTTTGTCGGAGGATCAGAAAACAAAGATCCTTTTGCGGGCCTCAATAAAAATTATCAGTATGAGACCTGTCCGGTAAACATTAACTTCACATACGAACCGTTAAAAATAACAGAAAAGAAAGTGATAGCAGCCGTGAAGAAAGGAAGAAAATGGGAGTATTGTGAAATTGATGTAATGTCGCAACTTTCAGAGGAAGAACTTTCTTCCTCTAGCTTATCTCCGTAAATAAACATGATCGCTTCCTCTGATATTCAGAGGAGGCGATTTTTTTGATATTTTTCGAATAATAATGTAAACTACGAAGACAAACAGGGAGGGCAAGAATATAAATTATATATATTGCCCTTATGAAAAAGTTCTCAGAGGAAAAATATAAAAAATTAATCTTCCTTCCTATCCTTTTTGTCTTTTTTGTTTTTGTAAACACAGGGAAAATTGAGAGTTGTGATGCTCCCAATATAAATAATCTCGATACTATAAATCAAGAAAGCGAACAAAAATCTATATTCCAGGAAGGAATGGGATATTTTATTTCTCCTCCCATATCCCATAGAAGACATATAGAACCAAGAGAATCAACAGTCAAGAGAAATGCTTTTCCTCAAAAAATAGGTGCCTCAGAAGAGCAAAACAAAGCTATACATTATGCTTGGGAGAAATCGGATAGTGACCCTAATTTTATATTCCTAATAGAAGTAGAAAGTGGTTGGATTCTTGATGCTTATCATATTAATTATAATAACTCTACAGACCATGGGTTGTGCCAATTAAATAACAGATATCATCAAGAGTTCATAAATAGTGATTATTTCAACGAATGGGAAGCGCAAATAAACTATTGTTTTGAGGTTTACAGACAAGCAAAAGAAAAAAACAAGATTCAATCTGTTTTTCATGCCTATAAAAATATAAATAAAGCTGTAAAGAATTTTGAATGGCTTGAATATTAAAAATATATATTGTACCGACTAAGTTATAATGATATTATAATTATAGTTATAATTAAAAGAAAATATGGCCAATAAAATTATCAAGGTAGGTTCTTCTGCCGCTGTAACAATCCCTAAAAAGGTTCTATCCAGTCTTTCCATAGATATAGGAGACAAGGTTTATGTAAATGTTGACGGAAAGAATAGGAGAATTATTGTAGAACCCCTGGTAAATTTCAAGATCAAGGAAGAAACAGCAGAATATATAGAGGACTTTGTAAAAGAATACAAAAAAGATCTAGAAAAATTATCAAAATAAAATGACTTACTTATCTTCTCAAGAAATACTATATATGCACAGCAGGATTGTTAATGAATTAGGAGGGAGACAAGGCATTGAAAACACCAATACTCTAAAAAGAGCAGTATCCTATATTCATAATAATGATGTTTTCCCCGATAGATTCAAGAAGGCGGGTGCTTTATTTTTTGCTATCGCCAAAAAGAAACCCTTTTCTGATCTCAACATACCAACGGCAACAACTGCTACTATAATATTTTTGCAAATTAATAAATACGATCTTAATATAGAGGGCATAAAAGAATTTATTGAAGATGTACTGCCCGATGCAAATGTTGAAGATATCGCTAAATGGCTTCAAGAAAACAGCAAGCCTATAAAGAAAAATTAATTCTCTATTTTTATTTTCGCTAATCAAATTGATTTCTTGCCTTATTTTTGGTAAGATATTTTTAGTTAAAAAACTATAATACAAAAGATTGTCGAAGAAATTGAAAAATAAAAAACGAAAAAAATCTGTGATTTTTTTCGCAAAGTAA
>CAYRIM010000004.1:0-17787 GCA_964424445.1 uncultured Candidatus Saccharibacteria bacterium
GAGCGGATACGGAATCAATTCTAGGTTTCACGATCTCTTCTTGTGGTTCTTTTTTGGTAACAGGAATTTCTTTCCCGCTCTCAACTGCTTGATGGCTTGCCTGCATTTGTGCACGAATCATTTGCTTTATTTTTTTCTTATGTTTCTTTTTTGACATATTAATAGTTTATTAATGGTTTTCTTATTCTTGGATATTGTATCTGAGTTAAGTATTTTTTTCAATAAAGACTAGGGGATATTAAATCAGGTTTATTATTGATGAATAATAGTTTACAGCACCAGTAAATTGGCTATTATACTTTAATTTATTAAAAAGTACTTGACAAAAAGACAAAAGTATGATACACTGTAAATATCTTAATAAATAATAGCTTAATTAAGCTAAATATTATTCTCAAACATAAAAGATTAACACATCTATTAGTATATTAAAAATTAGCATAAATTAACATGATTTTATTAAGATCATTGCCTTTCAAGGGTTGGATCTCCCCGGCATTAGTCAGGGTTGAAAAGACGGCGAAATAATTTTTTATAAATATATCCGTCGCCCTCTGGAAGGCATTGATCTTGACAAAAATTTTCTTAAGGAAAGAGGTGGGAGAAATGTCACCGCTGGCAGAAAAAATCGAAGAGTCGTTGGGCAATTTCCCTCGCCATCTTCGTGAAAGCAGGGGAAATAGCGAGGAAGCAGCAGAAAAGCATTTACAAGAGTTGTGCGAAGAATCGAAAGAAATGTTTTTAAAAATCCAATAAAACAAGGAGGAAGGAAATGATCAGGAGATTCAAGATCGGTAAAAACACGTACTTTTCCTACAACGGGATGGTGGTGAAAACCTTCGAGGACGCTCTCCAGCTGAAGGAGAAATAACATTTCTCAACCTACAACTTAATATCCAGACACCCCATATGGGGTGTTTTTTTATTTGAGACTAAATTTTTTTAATATTTTATATTTCGGTCCATCATTATTCAATGTGCTTTCCATAAGATCTATTGAATCTGCCATAACCGTACCAAAAGTATGTTTTTTGTATTTTTTTATAATATTCGTAATTCTGTCTTTTTTTACTTTCCCCTTGAATCTCCCAATAGTTATATGTGGTACAAATTTCTGGTTTTTGATATGAAAATTCTCACTTAAATCATATATTAATCTTTCTTGAAAATTTTTTAGTTTTTCTTTGTTTTCAATTTTTGCATCAATCCACAATACTCTAGAAAAATTTTCTAAAGATGCGAGATCTATTTTGAGAGGCGATATGTCTCTTAAATTTTTTTCTATAGCGTATTCTACGAATCCAATTTTTTTATTAGGGATAGAGCCCAAAAAAGCTAGGGTCAGATGTATATTTTCTATTTCTACCCATTTTATGGGTTTATCTTCCAGTTCTTTTTTAATGATCTCAAAATCTTTTTTTAAAAAAGAGGTTTCAAAATTTATAGCAATGAAAATGTGTTTCTTCATAATTAGGCTAATTTTTTAATTGTTATTACCGCGACTTGTACTTCGTAGCTTTAGCGTAGAATGTAAAGCGGGAATCCAGTTCATTGATATAAATAATAAAAATTAATGTACTGGATTCTTAATCAAGTTGGGAATAACAAATACTCCAATTATATTTTATCATTTTCTGTTAGAATAAGTATATGAAGTATGCAGATATTGCGCTAAATACAAAAAGCAGTAAGAGAGATGATCTCTTTACTTATTCTGTGCCAAAAGAGCTACAAGATAGTATTAGTATTGGCCAGTTGGTCTTGGTGCCTTTGGGAAAAAGAATTATGAATGGTATTGTCATAAAACTGCATTCCAAAAAACCAAAGTTCAAAACAAGGGATATTGATAAAGTCATTGATGGGGTTGCGGTGGTCGATGATAGCAAGATTGAGTTGGCTCGTTTTATTTCGGATTATTATTGGTGCTCTTTTTCGCAAGCACTTTTTCATATGTTGCCACCGAATTTGAGGAAGAGGAGGACTAGAGTTTTCAAAGAGGGGGGCAAAAGTCAAAAGCCAAAAATCAAAAGTGTAATTCAAAAATTAAAATTTACAATTAAGCTTAACGAGAGGCAGAAGAATGCTTTGGAAAAGATTAAAGATTCAATCAAAAAGAAGATGTCCAAAACCTTTCTTCTTCACGGAGTGACAAATAGCGGGAAGACGGAAGTTTATTTGAGAGCCTTTGATGAAGTTTTAAAAAATAAGGGGCAGGGAATCTTTATAGTTCCCGAAATTTCTTTAACTCCGCAAATTGTAGAAAGATTCGAAAATGTTTTTGGCGAAGAGAGAATTGCTGTAGTGCATAGCAAACTTAGTTTAGCTGATAGATTGAAAACTTGGACAGAAATAAAGGGGGGTAAAAAAGATATAGTTATAGGATCTAGGTCTGCTGTTTTTGCGCCTTTATCTAACTTGAAGTTAATCGTAGTGGATGAGGAACATGACCTGATATCTTTCAAATCCGACCAAACCCCTCGTTATGAGCTTCATGTTGTTGCAGAAGAAATATCCAGAATCACAGATTCTACTCTTGTTTTTGGTACGGCCACACCTCTTGTTGAGAGTTATTTCCAGGTCGTGGAAGGAAATTGGGAGTATTTGTCTATGCCGGATAGGGTTGATATTTCTGAATCAATCAATATGGGCAAAAAAGAAATGCCTAGAATAAAAATTGTTGATATGAATGATGAAAGAAAGAAAAATAATTATTCTCTTTTCAGTGAGTATTTGGTAGATGCCTTGAATATAGTTTTAAAAAACAAAAAGCAAGCCCTGCTCTTTCTAAACAGAAGGGGAATGGCTACTACTTTACTTTGTCGGGATTGCGGAGAAATATGTAAATGCGACAATTGCGAGGTTCCTTTGGTTTATCATTTGTCCAACAATAAACTTTGGTGTCATCACTGTGGAGCTGTATATGACAATGTTACGAAATGTAAGAACTGCGGGGGGTTTAATATCCAATTTTTAGGAAAAGGAACAGAAAGAATAGAGGAAGATATCAAAAAATTTTTGCCAAAAGCGATGATTGCAAGAATGGACCGAGATACTATGGTAAAAGAACAGGACTACAAAAATATTTTTAGCGATTTTGAAAAAGGTAAGATCGATATAATAATAGGTACCCAGATGATTGTTCATGGATGGGATCTGCCCTCTGTTGACTTGGCGGGGGTAATTAGTTTGGATGCTGCCTTGAATATTCCAGACTTTAGGTCAAGCGAAAAAGTTTTTCAGCTTATTACCCAACTTGCTGGGAGAACCGGGAGAGCTAATTCTGAAGGAATTTTGGTGCTTCAAACTTTTGAACCGGAAAATTGGGTTTATAGTTTAGTAAAAAAAGGAGACTACCTTTCTTTTATAAAAAAAGAACTAGATGTAAGAGAGAAATTCAGTTATCCGCCATTCGCCCAAGTTATTAAATTGAGTATTTCTGATAAAGATAAGGAAAAGGTTGAGAAGAAAGCAATGGATTTAAAGAAAGTTTTAGAATCAAGAATCAAAAATCAAGAATCAATAAAAATAGTTGGTCCAGCATACCCACTAATAGCAAAAAAGTATGGAAGATGGTGGCAGAATGTTATAGTGAAACTCAAAACTCAAAACTCAAAACTCAAAACTATGGAGTTGCTTCGCGACGATTTATTAGAAGTGGTGCCGAAGGAGTGGACGATAGATATAGATCCGCTGTCGCTTTTATAAAAAAAAAGCGCTTTACGCGCTTTTTAATTTTGAAGATACTAGAATCATATTCCATGGTCTTTTCCGAGCGTGTTCGACAGATCGCATTGTTTCGGTGGGATCTATCTTTTTTGCTTTCCATGAATTCATGATTACCTGGATCCCGCCTTTTGTGATACCGCAAAGAATGGGAATTGCTTCTTTTTTTCTTTTCTCTCTGAAAACCATGATGAAGGGACCGTCGGCTTCGGGATTTGGTATTATCTCGTAAAGCTCGAGAAATCCATCGCCAATTCCAATTCTAGTGCCAACTCTTTGGTAATTTACTCCCCTTCTTTTCATTGTGTCACCCCTTTCTTCTTAAAGTACTCGTTTATTACAAATTTCTAAGGAATTATTCTATTCCATGTTTGTGTAAACATTCTGGGTGTCTTCGTAGTCATCCAAGGCTTCAAGTAATTTTAAAGCTTTTTTTGACTCCTCCGCTTCCAATTTCAAGGTGTTTTTGGGATCTAGAATTAGTTCTGCTTCTTCGATTTTGTACTCTTTTTCTTCAATTTCTTTCCTAGTTTTTTCTAGCTCTTTTGGTTTTGTGTAGACATTGAGTATTCCATTTGTTTCCTCAATATCTTCTATATTCAGATCCATTATTTCTAACATTGCTTCTTCTTTTGTCCTCTCGACTTCGCTCGAGGCAAGTTTTTCTCCTGGTTTTAATTTGATATACCCTCTCTGTTGGAAATTCCAAGAAGCACTTCCGGGAGCGACTGCTTGCCCACCATTTTTAGTAAAAATACTTTTTATTTCAGAGGCGGTCCTATTTTTATTATCAGTTAGGGTTTCCACTATAATATCAATATTTCCCGGTCCCTTTCCTTCATATATTACTTCTACTAAATTTTCTCCACCACCCCCTCCAGCTCCTCTGGATATTGCTCTCTCAATATTATCTTTTGGCATATTGGCTTGTTTTGCTCTATCAACTGCCAACCGGAGATTGAAATTGATATTCAAATCAGCTCCACCTTCTTTTGCAGCTACAGTTATAGCTTTGGCTAATTTTGTAAAAACAGTAGCTCTTTTCTTGTCTTGAGCTCCTTTTCGAACTTGGATATTGTGCCATTTACTATGTCCTGACATGGGGGTGTTTTAGTGTTAAATGTATATTTCTAATATATTTTATCTAAAAAAAGTTAATTTTTCAAATATTAGTAAAATATTGTAACAGCATGACAGCAAAAAGTACTTGACATATTTCCGAAAGTATGATATAATTACAAAAAGAAAAACAAAAAAGAAGTTCTTTGAAAATAAAATATGTTAACTCCCATTCGTGATATTTACAGGGAGGACACCAAAATTGGTACGAAGAAATAAGGAGGAATAGAGAATGAAGAAGAGAGTTATTCCAATAGTTTTGTTTGTTGTGGTGGTGCTCTTTCTTACGGGTGCCGAGGTCTTATCGGAAGGAATGTATTATTTGGGAGTTCTTAACTCTCCGGGAATACAAATTTGGAGGTGGAAAGAAGCTAATGAAAAATATAACCTCGAAATACCCGAAGAAGCTTTCGGTAGTGTTCCAGTCGCTCCCAAACTAACTGAGGACGAAAAGTTTTACGGCTTTACTGCTGTCGGATTATTTTACGGTTTTGGAGACGACGGCGAAGGTAATGCTGATATTTTGGAATCAGCAAGAAAGTCATGGGAGGTTGCTGAGAAGGTTTACAGTGAAAGTTCAAAGGGCGACTATATTAAGTTTGAGAGAGGGTGGATGCGACTTCGCCCTGGAGCTCCTTCAAGGCCTCGGGGTTTCTATTGGAAGAAAATCCGGTTTGGTGGTTTGGGGAGAGAATATGAAAGTATGAACGAATTAAGAAAAGTTTTTTTTGAAGAAGGTCAAACAGGAGTGGGCGCTGAAGCTTTCCAGCTCATTGCTATTATTGCTCCTGAGTATGTTGAAGAAGAAAGAAATTCAATATGGAAGTTGTTCGAGATGAGTATTGCGGATATTGATATTGCTCCGGAGGGTGATTTCAATTTCTACGGTGTTCCTGCAATTGCAATGGATCTGAATGATGATCGACTGTGTTTCCATGGCAGTGATGTCACCGCTGTTTTTCCTCGTAATGGTTTGAGTGTTTTGTGGTAAGCTTTGGATATTGATAGTTATATTAAACATAAAGGCTAGAAATCTTGATTCATCAACTTTTGTGGTTATTTTTGTAAATCAATGCGGTTCGTGATTACACGAACCGCATTTTTATTTAGTATTAAGATTTAATATTTATTTACAATTTCTCTCACATTCTATCTTCCAGTCTCCATTTTCTTCTACCTCTATCTTAATATTTCCCGAAAGATCTGTTCTTAAAACTTCACTTCTGACTTCCTCTAATCTGTCGATTGTTTCCTGATGCGGGTGGCCGAAAGAATTTCCTTCTCCCGAAGAAATGATAGAAATAAGAGGACTTACTTCTTCTAAAAATTCTTTACTCGATGAATATTTCGATCCATGGTGTCCAACTTTTAAAAACTCGCTCTCCAAACCTTCATCCAAAATTTCTTTTTCCGCATTACTAGTCAGGTCTCCCGTAAGAAGAAAATCTATTTCTCCATAACTTAATTTTGATACTACGGAAATATCGTTCAAATCCTGTGTCCATTCATTGAGCGGCTGAGGAGGCCAGAAGATATCCATTATTAGGTTTTCTCCCAGGATTATTTCTTGTCCATCTTTGGCTATTGTTTTTTTTATGTTTTTTTCTTTTATTAATTTATCGAAAGCAATATATCCCGGAGAGTTATTATTGAAATTAGGCTCCAAAACTTGATCTACTCTGTATCTTTTTAAGACTTCTACGAGGCCATTCACATGGTCAGCATGAGGATGGGTTAAGATTATTAGATCAATATGACGGTCCCAGAAGGGTAGCGCTTCTCCTAATTTTTCCAATATAGACCTTCCTGGTCCGCCGTCTATCAAAACATCTATGTTATTGGGTGTTTTGATTAATATGCCGTCACCTTGTCCAACATCTAGGATCCAAACCTTAAGATTATTAGATCCCGCTTTGGTTATTTGAATAAACAAAAAAATCGCGATGATCGCGACTATGCATATTGTGGCAAGAAATATCCTTGTTCTTTTTTTCACAAAAGTATTATAGCACAAAAATATTGAAATATTACTTTTTTGTTATTTAAGCCAAGATTATTGATTTTTGATAAATTTTATTTTAGAATAAAGAAAAATATATAGGGGGGGGGTGATTTTTTGAAGATAAGAGAGATCTTTAACAAGATTGGAGAAAAAGTAAAAAATGGATACGACTTGTTTGTTCGTTTCCGATATTTTTTTGAGGAGACAGTAATAAAACATTACTCTCTTTGTTGGGAGGAAGAGATCCATAATCCCAATACGGTTATTCTCTTCCATGATGTTTCAGCTATTATTTTGCAGAGACTTGCCATGAGATACGCTCAAGATCCTGACGATGCCGAAGACAAAGCTTACCAGTGTGCGACATCAATCATAGAAATCATGCGGGATGTTTTGAGAGAGGGGTTCGGTGAGGATCTAGATGTTGAGGAAATTGAAATAATTTCCAACAGAGCTGCTCTGATAAAAGCGGGTTTTATACCTCTTGTGGAGGGCAGTGAGGGGGATGGAGAATTTGTTCATCTATCAGAAAAATGCCCCAGAGTAAGAAGGGAAGTCGTAAAATCTTTCGAAAGACCTTGACGTCCTGTGATTTTTTATCGCGGGGCGTTTATTTTTTTTCTAAAATATTTTTTAGAAGATCATTTACATGACCCATATTGCCGTCATCCAAGATTACGATATCGAAATTTCTCTCGAAATCTTTTTTTTGTTCCTCTGTTTTTTCATTTAGGAAACCGATTTTTATTATTTCATTATAATCGAAGCCTTCAATCATTCCAATATCGTCAATGGAATCGCCTAAAAGTAAGACGTTTTTACGATTTTTGATTTTGTTGAATACTGGATAATCTTTTATTGCTACCTCGCTTTTATTCAGTGAATGAATTGTTGGTTTTTTGGGCTTTATAGCATTATCTTTCTCATCAAATTCATATGTATTTGTTATGACGTGGATATTTTGCAGATTTAATTTTTCTTTTTCTAATATCATCTTTATCGAGTCACCAACTCCGCTCGCAGAAATAATTAATAAGGGGATATTCTCGCCGTCTAATTTTTTTAGAAATTTATTTATTCCTTTGCGGAGTTTTATTCTTTTGTCTCCTGCTATATTTTCTATGTCTTTTTTATTCAAACCTGATTCTATCAGGAGCTGAAAATGTCGGGACCACCACTCATCCATCCTTTTTTTTCTAAAATCATATGATTTAGAAAGATCTATCTCGTCAGGATGATATTCTTCGTAAAGCGCAAATGCTTTATCGGAATATCCTGGAGCCAAATATTTGCCTTCTCTTAGTAAAAAAATTATAGAAGGAGCCTTTTGCTTGTTAACAGAAAAGTAGGTTAATGTTTTATCAAAGTCGGATAGAACATGGATTTTTTTTGATCCTTCCTTTTTGAACTTTGCTATTTTCTCATCAAGTTGTTTTTTGTTGGGGATTACGATGTTTTTGTTCATTTTACCTCACCCTGGTTTGGCTTACACCCAAACCTGCCCCTCTCCATCTAAATGGAGAGGGGAGGGAAGTATTTATAATTTTAGTAATTTTTCGATTTTTCTATACACTATTTTGGGATCTTTTTCTATATCTTTAACTCTAATTCTAATAAATCTGTGTCTGCTTGATTCTAATGTCCCTTGTCTTATCTCGTCATATTCTTTCTGATCGTTTTTCTCATGAATTAATCCGTCGATTTCTATAATTAACCTATGTTGGGGACAATAAAAATCTACAATATAACGACCAAAGGGATGTTGTCTTCTAAATTTTAGACCCTTAAATTTTTTATTTCTCAGAAGCTCCCAGACTATTTTTTCTGTGTCTGTTTGATCTTTACGCAGTTTACGAGAGAGATCTTTTATGTGTTCTGTGTGTTTGAATTTGTTCATTTTTTTATTCCCTCTCCATTTAGATGGAGAGGGACTTCTCCGACTTTATGTCGGAGAAAGGGTGAGGCTAATTCATATTTCGATTATATCAATTTCTCTATTTTTGCTCAATTTTTGTCTTATATATTTTATCTCTAAAAAGCCAAAGTAATCCGAACACTAACAGATAATACCCGCTCCAAATCCACCAGTTATCAAATTTGATTTCTATGGATGCATAAGGAATCTTTGATAAAGTAGTGGATGTCCATATTATTATTTCTAAGATAATATATCCAAAAAATCCCAAAGCTTGTCCTAGGAAAAACCATATTATTCCGGAAGCTCCAGCGATAAACCCAAAGAACATAGCTAGGGGAATAAATGGCAAAACCAAAATATTGGCTATTGGCGATATGAGAGATAGAGTGCCAAAGTTGCTAAGTATTATGGGTAAAACCAAAACTTGAGCTGCAAGAGTAGCAGTAAGTGATTCTTTTATAATGTCTGGCAGGACAGCAAAAGGCTTTTTAAAAATAGGTGTTATATACACAAGCCCCAAAGTAGCAAGAAAGGATAGTTGAAAACCAATGTCGTGTTTGAGAATCAAGGGGTTTAGGACGATCATTATAACTCCCGCGAAGACCAAGGCATTTGTTACTTGAGTTTTTCTACCTACAAAACCAGAAAAAACAAGTAGGGCTCCCATGATTCCAGCTCTAACGATCGACGCTTGAGCACCTGTCAGTATTACAAAGAGAATAATGAGAGCTGACACTCCCCAGAAAATGTAACGCCTACTTATTTTACCTAGAGTTTTTTCAGTTATTCTGGCCAAAATAGAGATATTGTAACCAGATATAGCAATAATATGGGTTATTCCGGTTATGCGAAAGATTTCCAAAAGCCAGTCGGGTAGGGATTTTTTTACGCCAATAAGAAGTCCCAGCATGAAAGAAGAATGTGGTTCAGGAAATATTTTTTCAATAATAGATGAAAAGTAATTTTTTACATTATAAAGAGTCGACAAAAAAATACTTCCCTTATTCCTTTCTATAATCTCCAAATCATCTATATTTCTTGCGAGCGAATAAATTCCATATCGAGCAAGATAATTTTTGTAAGAGAAATCTTCATATTCTTTTGGTTCAGTTAATTTTGCTTTAAAAACTATAACATCGCCATACTTGATGTCTGTGTATTTTGGTAGATCGATAAGGATTTTACCGTTGAGATAAGAGTTGCTATCTTGATAGCTTATTATTTTGTTACTTTCGATCTTAATATTCGAGATTTGTATTTTGACTGCATTTTCTCTAATATCGGGTTCGGAAGAGATTAATCCCTGAATTTTATACTCTTGACCATTATTATTATAAAAACCAATATGTTTCTCGTTGATTTTTGGAAGGAAGGAATTGAATCTGTATATACCAAGAAAACAAAAAAGCAAGAAAAAAAAGAAACATAGAAATAATCTTTTGGAGAGTTTTTTGCTTGTTGGAATAATTATCAGGAACAGGAATAACAATACGGCAATGTAGTGGGGTGGTAGTGAAATATCAAAACTTTCGCCTATAAAAACTCCCAATACAAAAAAAATCATTATATAAAGAAAAATTTTAGAAGGAGAAAAATAATTATACATAACAACATATTATCATTTTCGTTTTCTAAAAACTAACATTTTGTTGAAGGGCAAGATTATTGCATTTTTCTCTCCAATATGTTAAAATTAGCTTATATCAGAAAAAAAGAAGATCTCTCGATTATACTCGAGACAAGAAGGGGGGTGAAGAACCTTGAAAATTAGTAGTACTTGGAATGGATCCGATCATCTTGATGGTATGCCTGTTATTGAAGTAAGGGTTTATGAGGATAGCAAAAGGATCATCAAGGATCAGATGGTTGTCATACATCTAAAAGAAATCCATTCTCAATGTGAGGTAAGGATTAAAGCCCCCCATCCTGAACTTGATACACTTTTATTGACCGCTTCTACTCGCAAGGAGGGTATAGAAAAAGCAATAAAATGGATGAGGGACATAAAAGGTAAGATTCCGGAAACTGTCATTTTCCTCAATGCTGACGAGGCATACGAAGATCCTACTGAATAGTTTTCTCTTCAAAAAACAATTTATCGCTTCTTTAAGAAAAGGAGCGGTTTTTTTTATTCAAAAACCTCTTGACACTATTTTTGAGAGTATTAAAATAAGTATTAGCACTCGTATGAGGAGAGTGCTAGGACGTTGAAAAATTTCTAAAAATAAAGTGGTTAGTTGAAAATTATACAGATCAAGAATAAGATATTGAATATTGAATATTGAATATTGTCGCTTTTTGGTGACTTTAATATTCATTGTTTATTATTCAATATTCAAAATCATGGATTCGAGAAAAGAAAGTATTTTACAATCAATCATAGAAGAACATATCTGTTCAGCTTGTCCGGTGGGCTCTAAATCTCTAGCTGAGTTTTTGGGATTTTCTCCTGCTACTATAAGGTCCGAGATGGCAGAATTGGAAAGGGAGGGATTGATTACTCAACCCTATACTTCAGCAGGAAGAGTACCCACAGAAAAGGGTTATAGGTATTATATTGATAACGTAAAGCCAGATACAAACTTCACTTATGACAAAAATTTCGACTTAAACTCTGGTGTTGATAAAATATTAAAATTAATATCCTCTGCTTCTGGTGGAGCTACATCTTTTTGCGTGACACCTAAATCCATTGTTTATTCCGGGCTTTCCGATACATTGGGGCAAAAAGATTTTGAGAATCAAGAAAAAGTTATTCGTTTTGCAAAAATTATTGACAATCTGGCTGACTTTATAAAATCTCTGGAATTCGATAAAGCTTTGGTTGTGAGAACTTATGTTGGCGAAGAAAATCCCTATAGATATGCTCGTGATTTTTCTTGTGTTGTGACTTGTTTTCCTTTGGAATCCCAACCCTGTGTTTTGGGAGTTATTGGACCCACAAGGTTGAGATATAAAAATATAATTCCTTTGCTAAATAAATTGTCTCGTGACTTATCAAAAACCCAACTCCTCAAAGGACCCTTTGAGAGCATGTATAAGGACATTTATTGGAGTGGAGAGTAAAATAATTTCAAAAATTAAATCTAAAATCTAAAAACTATAATTAAAGAATAATAAATGGTTAAAAAAGAAAAAAAAGATTCTAAAAAAAAGAAGAGTGATATTGAAGAAATAATTAAACAAAGAGATGAGTATCTCGATGGATGGAAAAGGGCTCTGGCTGATTTAGAAAATTACAAGAAGCAGGTAGAGAAAGAAAAAGAAATTGTAGTTCAGTTACTTAAGACAGATATCTTATTGAAAATCATTCCTATTATGGATAATTGGGGGAAGGCAGAAAAGAACATTCCGGAAGATCAGAAAGATAGTGAATGGATAAAGGGGGTTTTGGCAATAAAGACACAGCTAGAAGATTTTTTGAAAAAAGAAAATGTGGAGAAGATTGAAACCGTAGGGAAGAAATTCGACCCTAGTCTTCATGAAGCCTTTATGCAAGAAGAAAGTGATAAGGAGGAAGGGGTTATTTTAGAAGAGCTGGAGCCAGGGTACAAGATGGGAGATAGGGTTATTAAGTATCCGAAAGTGAAGGTATCGAAATAATGGGATTCTTGGGAGTGTTGGGATCTTTGGGATCTTTGGGATGAATTATGTAGGGGCGCACTGCGCGCGCCCAATAGTCCGAATCACCGATTACGCAGATTACTCTGATTTCTCAGATCTTCATCTTTTCTTTCTGTGCAATCCTTTAATCTGTGCAATCTGTGGTTCAGACAAAGAAAGAACATAAGAATCGCACCTTAGAATTTTAAGTAAAAAAATAAAGCAGTTTAGAGACTTGCTTGGGTCAAAAATTTTATGGCCAGTTAGGTGTTGTATCTGTGAAGTATCTACGAACAAAGGGATATGCGAGTACAATTACGAATGTTATGACCATAATTAGCATGGGAGACACAACAAGCAGTGCATAAAGAGCTGTTGTAATCTTCGACCCCATTGTATATCCCACTACAGTGCCTACTAAGGTTAAAAGTACTGCCAGGATACATGCTAAAGAGACAGTAACGCGCGGACTGAGCGTTCGATCCAAAACGTTCCAGAAAATCATTTTCATGATTGTTTACATCCTATCTGTTAAATTTCCCAGCAGGGATAAATTAATTATAACATATAAGCAATAACAAGTCAACACTTTTTTGGCTTAAGTAAGAAAAAATTAAAAATTATTAACAATATGACAATTTAGCAATATAACAATATAACAAAAAGTAGCTAAAAATAACAACACAATTCAATCAAAATAAATTAATAGAAAAGGAGAAATATTATGAGTAAAATTATCGGAATCGACTTAGGAACCCCTCGACAAGCTCGGGGCAAGCCACAAATTAATAGTAATATTTTAGGAGGCAAATATGAGTAAAATAATTGGAATTGATCTTGGTACTACAAACTCAGCTGTTGCTGTCATGAGGGGCGGCAAGGCTGAAATTATTACAAATAGCGAAGGAAGCAGAACTACACCATCTATAGTTGCAGTGAATAAAAATGGAGAAAGACTAGTGGGTCAGGTTGCTAAAAGGCAAGCAATCACCAATAGCGATAATACTGTTTTTAGTGTGAAGAGATTTATTGGGAGAACCTTTAATGACCCGGAGACTCAAAAAGATGTAAAATCCATGCCTTATAGTATGGAAAAAGACAGCAGTGGAGGAGTAGCAATAAAAATGGGAGATAAAGCCTACAGTACTCCTGAAATCTCAGCTATGATTTTATCGAAACTAAAAGCTGATGCCGAGAGCTTTCTTGGCGAAAAAGTTACAGAAGCTGTTATTACAGTGCCGGCTTATTTTAATGATAGTCAAAGACAGGCTACAAAAGATGCGGGCAAGATAGCAGGACTTGAAGTAAAAAGGATTATTAATGAGCCTACTGCTGCCGCTCTAGCTTATGGTCTCGACAAGAAGTCCAATGAGCAGATAGCGGTTTATGATCTTGGGGGAGGTACTTTTGATATATCTATACTGGAGATTGGCGATGGTGTTTTCGAGGTAAAATCAACAAATGGCGATACTCATCTAGGGGGAGATGATTTTGATCAAAAGATTATTGATTACCTTATTTCTGAATTCAAAAAAGAACAAGGAGTAGATCTTTCGAAAGACAAAATGGCTCTTCAGAGACTGAAGGAGGCAGCCGAGAAAGCAAAGCAGGAACTTTCTTCGTCATCTGAAACTGAAATCAATGTTCCCTTTATTACTGCTGATGATTCCGGACCAAAGCATCTGAATCTCAAGATGACTAGGTCTGAATTGGAAAAACTAGTAGGTGATTTGATAGAAAAAACTATTGAGCCATGCAAAAAAGCGTTGGAAGATGCAGGAATGAAAAATTCTGATATAGATGAAGTAATATTAGTAGGGGGAATGACTAGGATGCCGGCGGTAGCAGAAGCAGTAAAGAATTTTTTTGGCAAAGAACCTCACAAGGGTGTAAATCCTGATGAAGTGGTAGCGGTAGGGGCTGCTATTCAAGGTGGAGTATTGGGGGGAGATGTGAAAGACGTTTTGCTTTTGGATGTTACGCCTCTTTCTTTGGGCATAGAAACCCTCGGTGGTATTTGTACAAAATTGATTGAAAAAAATTCTACTATACCCACAAGTAAGACTCAGATTTTCTCTACTGCTGCTGATAACCAGCCCTCAGTTGAAATCAATGTTCTTCAGGGAGAAAGAGAGATGGCATCTGACAATAAGTCTCTGGGCAGATTTATTCTTGATGGTATTCCTCCGGCTCCTCGCGGGGTACCGCAGGTGGAGGTTACTTTTGATATCGATGCTAATGGGATTCTCAATGTTAGGGCGGTAGATAAAGGAACGGGAAAAGAACAAAAGATAACTATTACGGGGTCCTCTGGTTTGAGCAAAGAAGAAGTAGAAAAAATGGCGGCTGATGCAGAGGTACACGCAGAGGAAGATAAGAAGAAAAGAGACTCCATAGAATCAAAGAATATTGCTGAATCTTTAATTTATTCTACAGAGAAAGTTATTAAAGACAATAAAGATAAAGTTGATGAAAATACCAAAAAAGAGATAGAAAATAAGATAAACGAACTCAAAGAAGTCTTAAAAACTGACAATACAGAAGAGATTAAGAAAAAAACAGAGGAACTTTCTGAAATGTCTCAGAAAATAGGAAGTCAAATCTATAATCAAGAAAACAATAAAACTACAAATCAAGAAAATCAGGGGGGATCCGATGAAGAATCGACAGAAAAGGAAGGTGCAACAAAAGAGAAAAATGAAGACAATGTTGTTGAGGGAGAGTATGAAGAAGGAGAAAATCCCAATTCTTAATATCCTATTGCAATATACTAAAAAAGATACTAGAATTTAGTTAATAATAGTAGTTCTAAAAAAGGAGGGCGCTATTAATAGAAGAGTGATTATAATAGCAGTTGTAGTCTTGCTTGTTGTAGCTGGTGTTTTTTTGGTGTTATCCAGATTTGTCTTTCAACAAGAGGAAGATGTTGTCGAAACAGAGAATGGACAAGAAGAGACAATAGAGGAAGAAGCACTTGCTTTTCCCTTGAGTGAATTTGTAATTGAGGAATTATCTTCTCAAGCGGAAAGGGAATTTGATTTTGCTTTTTCCAAAGCAAGAGAATGGAGAGAAGACTCTGTTTTTTATGGTCTTCTTGTAAATTATAAAGATCAGATTGCGAGGGAGAAAGGAAATAATACCTATATATTCAGCTCCCCATCTCTACCGGAATTTTATTGGACTCTCAATATCGAACAGGCAAAGAATGAAATAGGAGAACATAATTTTGAAAGAATTATTTATTATAAGGAAGACTATTTTCTATCGAATAATGCAGTTGCAGTACCTATGCAGTATTGGGAATGGGATTATATGGGAGCTTTGCAAAAAGCTGACAATCTGGGTGGAAAAGACATTAGAAGTACTTATGGAGAATATGACGTTAATGTACTTCTCTCGGTAGAGGAGGGGAGCTACTTACTTTGGGATGTAGAGTATGTGGTGGGTGGCAAAAGTATATATTCTTTGTCTCTGAATGCATATAATGGGGAAATATCATAGATTTTCAAGAAATAATAATATATTTATAAAGCGAGATTTTCTCGCTTTTTTGTTTTTACATGATAGAATATAGATAAATTTTAATTTCTCAAATTTTAAAATTTAAAGATTGTTTAAAAAATTATAAAGCAAGGTTTTTATTATTTATTATGCAAAAAGATTCAAGAGAACCAAAAGTAGAAAAAAAAGAAATCCGAGTTATTTTTATGGGTACGCCTTCTTTTTCTATCCCTTTCTTGGGAGGCTTAATTAGCAATGGCTATAATATAGTAGGAGTTGTAACAGAACCGGATAAAATACAGGGAAGGAGAGGAGGGGTTGTTTTTTCTCCATTGAAACAGTCGGCTATAGATAAAGGGCTGGATATTTTTCAGCCAGATTCCGATAAGGAATTATACGAAGTATGTTCTAAGTTAAAACCAGATATTATAATTGTTGCTGCCTACGGAAGAATTATAAAAAAGAAGGTTTTGGAACTGCCAAAACATGGTTGTGTAAATATACATCCTTCTTTACTTCCTGCTCTTCGCGGACCTTCTCCTGTGCAAACAGCGATCTTGCAAGGATTGAAAAAAACAGGTGTTACTATCATGAAGATGGACGAGGGAATGGATACGGGACCTATAATTTCTTGTGAAGAGTTAAACATTGAGAAAGACGAAACATCTTCCAGTTTATTTGAGAAAACTAGAAATTTGGGTTCTGCTTTGCTTGTTCGAGTTTTACCTCCTTATATAAACGGCGACCTAAAAGCGATTGAACAAGGCAAAAAGGGAGTTAGTTATACGAAAATCATAAAAAAGGAAGATGGGAAAATCAATTTCAAAAAAAGTGCAAAAGAAGAAGAAAGAAAAATCAGAGCGTACGATATATGGCCTGGGGTATATGCATTTCTTGACCCGAGTTTGCCGAGGATTGGCAAGAAAAGATTGAAAATACTAAGTGTTGAATTGGAGGACAAACCTTTTGGAAAAAAGAAGCCGGGCGAAGTTTTTTTTACTGAGCATAACAATTTTTGTGTTGCTTTCAAAAAAGATTATTGGATTATAAGAAGATTGCAGTTGGAGGGTAAAAAAGATATGGGCGCAGATGAATTTCTGAACGGATACAAGAATATTATTGGAAGTATTTTGGGTTGAACGATCTTGTTTTTATTGACCTTTTAGTGTTTTTTTGGTAAACTAGCTTAAGTATTATTTTTAGTTATTAAGAGTGAATCATGTTGAGAATAAAATTGGTCAGAACAGGTAAAAAAGATTACGCTACATGGCGTGTTGTTGTAGTGGAAAAAACAAAAACAGGAAGAGGGAGAGTTACGGAGTATATCGGCAATTACAATCCCAATCTCAATCCAAAAGAATTCAAATTGGATACCGAAAGGTATGATTATTGGGTTGGAGTTGGAGCTCAACCAACAGATTCAATTGTTAGACTAAAAGGCAAATACATTGATAAAAACAAAGACTATCAGAAAGCAGTAAGGACTAAAATATATAAAAAGAAAGCGAAAGAAGAAAAAGAAACAAAAGCGGAAGAGAAGAAAGAGGGGGGTGAAGCAAAGACATTAGGGAGCGAGGAAAAAAAAAAGAAGTAGTGCCGGAAGGAGAAAAGCCAGAAGAAAAAGTAAAAGAAGATAAAGAAAAATCAACTAAAGAAAAAGAGGTTTCTGAAGGAGAATTAAAATCTAAAGAAAATAAAGAAGAAAACTCCAATAAGGACGATAAAGTAGACGAGAAGAAAGAGGATAAGGAAGAGGATTCTGTTAAAGAAGAAAAAAAGGAATAAGTTATTGTATTATCAAATTGAAATTACATCTTTACAATGGGGGCGACAAAGATTAAAATAAATTACGGAATGAGAAAAAAGAATAGTATTGCCTGAAAGGGCTGACTAGGTCGAAATACTTATTAATACTAAAATC
>CAYRIM010000005.1:0-8792 GCA_964424445.1 uncultured Candidatus Saccharibacteria bacterium
GTGATACCTTTTGGTTTATTTATAATAATAAAGCCCAATTGCATTATTCTCCTTATTATTTTTTCCAGTCTTTAATCAAAATATTATTACCTTTCTTTTCAAAAACTACTTTTTGTTTTTCTTTCCATCCTAGTTCCTTAACCATTTCAAGGGGTATGGTTACACTGTATGTAGTACCTCCTCCTACTTTTGATAATTTTCTAATGTTGTTTTCAGATAATTTTCTTCTAGACATATTTTTTTTATTTTTAATACAGAGTTAACTCTGTATTAAATTATAATCTATTTAGTATATTTCTACAAAAACATCATAATTCACTTCACTCCGAAGCAGTTCAAGCAATTAAAAGACTGTTTTATGATCATTCAAGACTTCCTATCAATTGCCGAGATTATCAATGAGAGTGCTTTGGGATTATTGGTTGATCTTGATGAGAGAAAAGAAATTGAGAGATTTGTGGAAGGGTTTTTAAAAACAGTTGATAAAATCAATAAAAAATAAATCTTTGTGATATTTTAAAAGATTCATTTTTTAAAAAACTCTTACGGTCTCTTGCCAAGGTCTTTCATAATTAGGATCCAACCATATTGCATATTGCCCTATACTAAAAAATAAGAATCTGTCAGGATGATTTTCGTCCATCATAAAATATCTTATACCATTTACCACACTGTAATCAGGTGGACACTTGGAATCTCTTAAGGCTTTGCTCATAGCTCTAAGATCAAAATCCTCTCCTGTTGGATAAGAATACATTATTGGTTCTATAAAAATACAATCTTCAGGATAACCTTCTCTTCTTTCACCTTCTTCAACCCAACATTCTTCACTAGAAATGCCTGTTAAGAGTCTCTTTCTTATTGCTTCTTCTAGACTATCATTCTTATCTTTACGGAAAACCTCTACGTACTGTCCGTCGTATATATCAATCTTACCCGTACCAAAATCTTGAGCTACATAAATTTTATTACCTACTTTTCTTACTTCTGTTTCATAATAAGCTTCAGAATTAGCATATTTTTTCTTTGCAGGATAACAAAAAGCTATTCCTAAATCTTCAGAAATAAAAGTTTTATCTGAACCACAATCAATAGTTATCTTTTCTTTTTCTATTTTTTCTATTTCCTTATTTTCTTCTGAGATTTTAGTCTTTTCTGAAATAGTAAAATATAAGAATAGTCCTCCTCCGATTAAAACTAGGACTAAAATGATAAATAATACTTTTTTCATGCTTGATTGTTTACTTTTAAAAATTGTCTTATCCCTCATAAACTAGCTCATATTCAGGATAAGATTTTAGCTTTTCTGCCAATTCATTTATCCTGTACTGGTAACTATTTTTATCATTACTAACAGGACAACTACTGGTGTAGCCAACTACCTCTATAGCACCATCATCCACATAAATAAGATTAATAAAGTCATATCGGTCATGGGGTACTCTAGTTTCGATACACACAATATCATCAACCCAATCTTCGATATAGAGATATCCACTCCTCATTGTTTCCTTTA
Source organism: uncultured Candidatus Saccharibacteria bacterium (assembly GCA_964424445.1). Lineage (GTDB taxonomy): Bacteria > Patescibacteriota > JACPGU01 > JACPGU01 > JACPGU01 > CAYRIM01. The sequence goes on from CAYRIM010000005.1 coordinate 1,517, forward strand.
ATCTATTTGTAAGATCGATTTCCATTATAAATTTATCAGATCTTATGTCATAAATATAAGCAAGATTACCAATCATAAATAATTGGTTTCTCTCTTCTGAATACCTAACTCTTCTTAGCTTATTTTCACTTAGCATTATGTCAAACCCTGAAGGGAGATCAGTAATTTTATTTAGTTTATTTGACCTAAGATTAAAAGAGTAGATAGATTCACCTGTGTTTATTATAAGTTGATTGCTTTTTTCAAAGTATTTTATTATTTTTGGTTCGCCTGTAAATTCAGTTGGAATATCTAAAACTTTATCAAAAGATTCTTTTTCAATACTAAAGACATAAGCTGAAGCATCTCCTATCATTAAAATCTTTCCTACTTCTTCTAAATGTTTTATTCTGCCATAATTTTCTAAAAGACCAGTTCTTAACTCCACTGGATAAGATATAGTTTCCTCAAATTTATTGGACTTCATATTGAAGACATAAATACCATCCTTACCAGCAAAAACTAGTTTATTTTTATGATAGAAAACATAAGGAGAAAATCCTGGCATTTGATCTCCTGAAATAAGGACATTTTCTTGAGAGGGGTCATCAAAACCAATACTATAAACATATTCTATTTTTCTATCATGAGTTTGCCATTGATTATTATCATTACTATAGTGGCCCAATATAAATCTATTTTTTTCTATAGTAATCATTTGTTCTCCTTCACTACAACCACTATCATAGCTGTAAACTGGCTCTGATTGTTTTGATTTGATATCAAAAGAATGATATTCTTGGTAGCTCCAACATGCATCTCCTTCTCCACCTTTTATCCAATATTTTCCTTCAATTTCCTCTATACTAGGATTGGCTCCTTCCATTATTTTCTGCATTTCAGAAATATTGTTTAGATTGGTATAGAAAATAGCACCTTTTTGTAAGTAGCCACCTAAAAAGAAATATAGATCGCCATCTATTATTTTCAGCCAACCACTACTACCATATCCTCTAAAATTCTTTGGATCATCTACCACAAGATCTTCTCTTTTGTTCTTATCAAACAAGTTCTTTCTCTCTCCTGTTTTTAGGTTGTAACTAATAACAGAAACATTAGTAGGTATGCTTGATTCATCTGTTTCTAGGTTTGTATAAAATAAATAATTCTCCCACATGATAGGAGTATTATATTTTTTGACTCTAATTACTTGTTCTTGACCCTTGTTTATGTGTATATACTCATAAGGTTTTGTAAAAAGATTGCTTTTTTCAACCTCAACAACCTGACCTTCTTTGTTTTGGTTTGTGCTACTTTCACCTTCTTCAACATCAATAGAACCATTATCAATAGTAATATTTTTATCAGACCACAAATAATAACCAAGACCACCAAGAACAATAATTGCTAGTGGCACTAAGATTGAAATGAGTACTTTTGCTTTCTTGGATAATTTTAGTTTATTCATGTTTTAATTTTATCACAAAATAAGAGAACTGTAAATATATTAGCTTATTTAAGCCGAAAATAAGTCCTGAACTCAGAGGGTGGGACTCGAACCCACAACCGCTCGGTTACACGAAATCCTTAGTTTTCACTAAAGCGTGGACTATATCATCACCTTACCTGAAAGGCTTAGGTGCCAGGCGCTTAAAAGGTGTAATCACCTAGTCTCTGAACCTGCTCCGACATTACGTCGGAGATTGGCTGCTGATTACCATGTCTTAATTATTTAAGATTTAGACTTCCAGCAATTCACCCAGTTTTCACTCCACCGTTTCCGATGAAGGCTGCGTTATTTCACAGCCGAGTGCTCTACCATTGAGCTACCTCTGAGTTCAAAACTCATTTATTTTTATCAAATTGTTAATAAGCTGACCTGACAGGGGGTGGGTCGATTTACACCGTGTCCCACCTCGTCCCCAACCCGGTCTAGTACCTATATTCTCAGGTCAACCATGGGCTTTCCCTACATAGCGTTCTACCGGGGATGGGTCGGGGTCTAAAAAAGACATTGTGTCTCGTCCTCCAGGTTAAATTTGTCTCGAGCTTGTCGAGAGATGAGACAAATGAGACACTATAAAAAAGGAGTGTTTCGTGTCTCATGATCTTCTTAAATTGATAGAGACATTATAACATAACCTAGTAAAAATTTTTTAAAGATAGTTGCCTTATTGGGATTTTTTGGGCCTTTTTCTTTTTTGCTGTTCATTAAAATACTCAACCGCTTTTAAATGCATATAAGTATCGCAATATAGTTTCATGGCTATAACCTCGGTTAAAGTAATTTTAGGCACTTTATTTCCCCTTAAATCTAAATCTAGCCCCAACTTTATTGTTTCTTCTAATTTCTCAAAAGAGGAATTTTTATCTAAATAATTTTTTGCCACCTTTTTTAAATCCGTCTTGCCATCCCAATCACCATTAGCAATCAACACCTCTTTAAATGATTTAAAAAATTCTTCAAATGCATTGGCTTCCAATCTCAAATGTATATCGTTTTTGCTCAACATAGTCAAACCAAGAGCATAGGATATTAAGAATTTTTTTAATTTTTCATTTTCCCTCATTAGATATCCAAAAACAATACTAACTAGGTTCATATTTTCTTGTTTTAAGACAAGCCTCATCTCATTCCAATCAATTTTAAGCCTTTTACCCTTTACCATACCAATACCAACACTTCCGCCCTTATCAGCTTCTAAATCATGGACATATTCAAAATAACTCTCAATGTCTTTTGGTAAATTCCACCAAAATAAACCTTTGGTAGCAATATTTAATGCGGTAACAAAATTTTTTGCCATAAAAAAACCATGATCCCATAAGTTATGGATCGATAGAATCTTTGGAAAAGTAAATCTAACAAGTAACTCCGATTTAGCAAAATTACTCATATCTTTTTTATTGACCTTATATAATTTAGTATCTTTAATGCCTTCATTCCACTTTTGAAAAGCATTATTTCTTATAGTATGAGATTGGCTCTGTATCCTAATCTGCATTTCATATTTTGGCTCAAAAGCTTCGTCTGATTTTGGCTTTTTTCTTTCTATCTCCCTTACTACCAATTCATGCATTTCTTTTTCTTTCTTATCAAAAAAATCCTTTATCCATTGAATCCACTGCTTACCATTTCTTAACTCAGATAACTTATTTAAAGATTTAGAACCAAAAATAAACTTTCTTTTGTCAATATCCTCTGTAGCCTCAAGAAACCATTTTAGTTTTTCAATATCTTCAGAACTAATATTTTCTTCGATCTTTTTTAGTTCTTCTAATTTAAGTCTGGCCTTGGTAAGTTTAATTAAATTTTCTGCTACCCCTTTTTTGATTTTGTCTTTGGGGTCTATTGGATTCGATGGGTCAGTATATAAATAGCTCAATCTATCATTATGCAGAGTAGTAGCCATCCATTTGCTTTGTTCTATTTCTTCCCTTATAAGACTCTCTTTCATTAAAGCCTCGCCCCACAATGCCCAAAAAATCTTTTTTATGTGATCATCAATCCGATTCAATCCATTTTTCTCCTTGCCGGCAACAGAAGCTATGTGGCCAATAGTAATTAAAACAGCCTTACCTATTTCTTCTAAAGCCAGCAAGGCCAAATGAAAGCAAATATGATCAACACCCTTGTCCAACTCTCTATCGGCAACATCCAATAAGCTTTCAGCATTTTTTATACATAAATCTCTTGTTTGAATTATTTCTGAAGGCATAGCACGCTATTTTATAAATTATTTATTATCAATAATATATCTTTATGTAACATTCTTATTTCATTAGCCAAGTCATCTAGTGATAAAGTTATTGGTTTTTTTCTGCCAACTATCTCTGCTACCAAGGCATCATTAGATAAGCTTAGTGATATTGGTCCACAAGAATTATTGTTTATTCTTTCGTCCATGTGCTCAATTGAATCTCTAATATCTTTGATCTTTTCGTTTCTGCTTAAATTATAGTTAGGAAAATTATTTAAAATCTTATAAATACGGACTAAGGCATTAATACAGTTTTCGAGATTGTTAATTATCTCACAAACATACATAAACTGTCCTTCGCCACGCTTCATAATTTCGCTATAAGAAAGATTTCTTTCTATTACCTCATTGTTTGCATAGTCTCTTGCCAATAAGTAGTCCTTTTTAGCCTTATCTATTAATCTTGATGATATGGCAATATATTTTTTTATTTCTGGATTCTTCCCCTTGTACTTACCAACCAAACAACTAATCAAAAAGCACCCAACAGCACTAGGTTCTACATCTGAAAGACTCTGCATTTTACATTTTTTTATTAACATTTTTCATAACTAATTTAACTAAATCCTCCTCCTTATTATATCCCCTTAACCTACCTTCTAAAACCCCAAGCTTATAACTCACACCTTCGCTCATTAATCTCCAATTGGTATTTTCTAGAGTTTTATTTATAAGTCTTCTTAATTCAGTTCGGCTGTCATAATCCTCTCTGCCACCTTTATCATCTTGAACAGTAAAACTTACTATAACATCCATTTGTGTATCTATTTTTGTAAAATTAAGATCTATGTATTTTTCTTTTTCTAATTTTTTATTTAAAAGTTTTTTTAGTTCGGGAACTTTTAGTTTTTTGATTTTAGCAACCTTGTCGTATATATCTTTATTCTTTTCTTTTTCTTCTATTTCTTTCACTTCCTCTTTTAGCATTGCTATATTTTGTTTGTATTCTATATATTTCTGCCCTTCTTTATCACTTAAGCAGAACCGTTCTCTGTCTTTTATATATGAGAAATCATTTCTATCGATTTGTTTTATTTTTTTATAAAATGTCTTTTCTTCGTGTCCGCATTTTGAACAAACCCAAGTTGTCACGCTTTTTGTTTTGTACTCACGATCTTTCTTAAAATCTATATCTCTTACACCGCCACATTTTTCACAATATGATTCTTGTGCTTTAAACTCTATCCCATCTTCCCATACAGCTCGTCTTTTGGAACACTTGGGACATTGATAGAAAAATAAAACTCTCTCAATATTGTTTTCTCGGCTATTCAGATGTTTGCTTCCGTCATTTTTGTCGAAAACTTGTGGCGGAAAAGAAAACATAAATCTTTATATTGAGCATGTCATGCTTCAAGGATATTTGACTCAAGCCCTAAGAGAAAAGGGTTTTAATGCAGAAAATGTCAGCGTTCATAGATTAGACAAAAGATCGAGACTTGCTATAATCAGCCACCTGATCCAAGAAGGGAAAATATTATTCCCCAAAAAAGGTGCAGAAAATTTAATAAGGCAACTAACTGGATTTGGCATAGAGAAGCATGACGACCTGGCTGACGCATTAACTATAATACTAATAGGAATCAGTGAATCAAGGCCTCCAATGATGGGAACATGCAAAGAGAAGATTATAAGGGTAAGGAGAGAGACCTTTAATGGCGATTATGGTATGGTGGAAAGCTTCAAGAATGTCGTTGATATGATAAGGGAAAAAGTAGAACCTTATAGGCAAGCGGCTAGCAGATCTGACGAAAGACCTTTTAGGATGCCAACCTTCGAGCGCAAAGCATACAGAACTGACCAAGGCAGACCATCATCTCCTTCTATTAGCTATAGTCCGCCCACCCCTTCTGTATCTTCTCCACCTGCAAGTAATCCTGAACCTACAATACACAGAGGAATAATGGATAGAAATGAATCAGATAATAAAAGTACTATAAGGGAATAATAAAGTCCTAGACTAATCTAAAACCTAGCGGTATCCTCACTGTTGCATGTGGAAAAGTGTGCAATATAAGTAATAATACCGCTATGAACCAAGTAGCAACAGGCTATCCTTCTACTATATCTAGCGAGACAGGAAGGCTCGAATACTGCCTCTATGCCAGAAAATCAACAGAATCAGATGAACTTCAGGCTTTAAGCATTGATTCTCAGATCAAGGAAATGAAAGAAGTGGGAATGGGCAAAGGATTAGATATTGTGGAGGTAAGACAGGAATCCCATTCTGCTAAAGATTCGGGGCAAAGACCAGTGTTCAATAAGATGATAGAGGATATAAGGAAGGGAATGTTTAATGCTATCCTCTGCTGGGCTCCTGATAGATTATCTAGAAATACCGGAGATCTTGGAGCTATAGTTGATCTCATGGATCAAGGGCTACTCCGAGAAATCCGAACTAATGGCCAAATCTTTACCAATTCTCCCAATGAGAAGTTCCTTCTTATGATTCTCTGCTCCCAAGCAAAGCTTGAGAATGACAATAAGGGTGAAAATGTAAAAAGAGGGCTTCGGGCTAAATGTGAAATGGGATATAGACCGGGAGTAACCCCCATAGGATACCTAAATGAACCAACAGGAATCAAGGGACAAAGAAGAATATTTATAGATCCTGATAGAGCTCCTGTTATCAAGAAAATGTTTGAAAAAGTAGCATATGAGATGAAAAGCGGTAGAGATCTATATAGATGGTTGAATTATGAGATTAACTTTAAAAACAGAGTAGGCAAAGGACTGGCTCTTAGTACTATATTTAGAGTACTAACCAATACATATTATTATGGAGAATTTGAATATCCCGTAGGAAGCGGTAAATGGTATAAATCAAACTGTGATCCAATCATAAGCAAGGAGCTTTTTGAAAAAGCCAGAACAAACCTCTCCACCGCTCCCAAGAAATATGGCACTAAAGATTTCCAATTTACTAAACTAATAACTTGTGGAAGTTGTGGATGTGGAGTTATTGCTGAAGAAAAGTTTAAAAGGTATAAGAATGGAACAGTTACTAAATATGTTTACTACCACTGTATGAAGGTAATGGGAAAAGGTTGTAAGGAACTATACATCAGAGAAGATGAGCTTCTGGAACAATTAATAGGGTTGATGGACAAAATAGATTTTAATAGAAAAGGAACATTTGAGAAGTTAAAACAAGAAGTTGAAAGATTTAATAAATTCTCAGAGATAATGTCAGGCGGGGATACCAAAAAGATCAGCTCCAAGAGGGCTGATATTAAGTCTTATGCAAAATATGTTTTAAGAGAAGGAAAGCCTGAGGAAAAAAGAGAACTGCTTTCCAACCTTCAGACTAAACTGATTCTAAAGGATAAAACTATATCAACAGAAGATGATCATGAAAAAGGAAAAGAATAAAGAAGTTATAATTCACTTCACTCCAAGACAGTTCAAACAACTAAAGGACTGTTTCATGATCATTCAGGATTTCTTATCTATTGCTGAGATTATAAATGAGAGTGCTCTAGGATTATTGGTTGATCTTGATGAGAGAAAAGAAATTGAGAGATTTGTGGAAGGGT
>CAYRIM010000005.1:8892-17755 GCA_964424445.1 uncultured Candidatus Saccharibacteria bacterium
TTTTGAAGACTATAAATAAAGACAAGAGATAATCTATCTTGTCATCTTCCCGCTATTCCACACTATCTCAAAAATCATCTTTAGCACTTTTGCTATTTCATTGCCTTCAATAATAAACCCGAATTCTTCCTTGTAGTCTATAATAGAAACTCTATTGCCATAAATTCCAATTTCTACTTCCGAATTATAAACATCCCTGGGCAATAATTTAGTTTCCCTTAAAGACACGGGATCTCTTTTCTTTAAACCAAGCATCTCTTTTGAGTATTCGCCAATAACCCTAGCTCTATTCCCAAGAGCAACCCTTCTTTTTATATATTCCTTGCTTAGCTTCTGCTGATCCACTATGGCAAAACGAGGTGTTGTAAAAGCTACAATCTCCCCCTTATATCTCAATGTATCATCATTTATTTTATCTATTCCGTCTCTCCCTTCATAGTAGAACACCTTTGGCTTCTGGCCTAAAGTATTATAGATAGCTTTTAGCTGAGGAATAGCTTCCTTTAAGTCTTCTAATTGTTTTTCTTTCATTTCCAATAGTTGTTCTGGCTCAGTTGCAAAAAACAGTTTCTTGTTTCCTTTTTTCATTTGCTTAAGTAAACCAATTTTAAGTAATTTTTCAGCAAGATCATAAAAATATGTTCTGGTCACACCTGCTTTCTTTGCAATATTTTGAGCTGTCGAAGCTCCCAACTCTAAAGATGCAAGATAAACATTGGCTTCCTTTGTTTCTAAGTTAAATTGTTTTAAAACTTTTTTTATATCCATTTTTTATTAATTATTATCAAAATGTCGTAAATTATCGACTACTTCTATAAGTTTAGCATAACAGGTTTAAATAGTCAATATTATTTATTATTTATAAAACCATATGGTCGCTTTGTAAGTAATTATTGACATTTTTTGAGTTAAATGCTATCCTACTAGATACAAGTACATTCAAAAACCATAAAAAGGAGTGATACCCATGACAGATATTCTTTTTGTTCAGCCATGGGATCGCCCATGGACAGATGGTGATTTTGTGAAAAGCAGAAAAAAGATGTATATGTCGAGAGCGCAGTTTGAAGTAGGATTTCAGATACCTAAAAAGTTTTCTGTTAAATTTCTTGATCTCAATCTTTCCTTAAAACAGGGAGAAAGTGTAGAAGATGCTGTTAGTAAAAGAATTGCGAGTCACAATCCTAAGATAGCATTCATTTCTATGCCAGCCTTTGTTCTTGGGGGGCAGGTTGAAAAGATCATTAAGGCAGCAAAACAACAACAAGGCAATACTAAGATAGTTTTAGGCGGTAGCGCTCTATCCTTAATAAGAAATGCTCCCCTGAAATGGTGGCCTGAAGTTGATTTTTGCTATGATGGATACGGTCAAGAAATCCCCGAGCTTATTGAGAAATGTTTAACAGAAAGCCTGCATCAACATAGTTACAAGCCAGAAAAAAAGATCGTCGACAGATATGATCCAAATGATTTTTACACTGCGAAAAATCGTTTAGATTTTAGCACCTATCTAACAACCTGCAGAAAAGCAGACATTGAACCAATGGGTATTGTTGAGATGACCAGAGGTTGCAAATTCAATTGTAGTTTCTGCGCGCTAAATAGAAGGCACCTTGGCTTCAATAGTCGTTCTCCGAAAACAGCAATAGATGAAATTTATTTTTTAGCCAAAAATGGTGTTAACTATATCCATATTATTGACCCTACCTTCGGTCTGGATAAAGCAAATACCAAAATATTATTAAATGAGCTAAAAAGATTTCATTTGGCTTTCCCAGAAGTTAAATTTGAAGTTCTCACCAGGTCTGAAATGATTACTCCAGACTTTGGAGAGTCTCTCAGAAATGCTGGCATAGTACGCTGTGGCATTGGTATGGAAACTATGGGGAAAGAAGAACTAAAGAGTGTAAACAAAGGGGTTGACCCAGGCAAAACTCTCAAAGCGATAGAGATATTGTCAAACAATGACATTCAAACCAAACTCTTTCATATTCTTTTTCCTGGAAAGTTCTCTGAAGAAACAATTAACTTTCTCTTGAAACTTTCACAAGCTAATAAAGAGTTTGTTTTGCAAACATCTTTTCTGCGAAAATTAGCCAATCAAAATTCAAATCCTAATTTCATTGACCATGATCAAACCGTTTTTAGTAAAAACAGTGATACATTAGAACAGATCATGGAGTGGATGGTTGTTAATCTCGCTTTTCCTTCAATGGATGTTGGGATGGAAGGAGACTACAGTCTACAAGAAAAGCTAAAATACCTTATTAAAAAAGGTAAGTCTTTAAAAAAGCTTTTCGAAGTAAAATCTTCCGGAAAAGAAATTTGGCTAAACATCTCAGGAAAGAGTTACGTTTACATACACAGAGATGGCCATCCAGTATCATCTTGCCTGTTCACTACATAAATATTTTTTATTTAACATAAAGGAGGTGGATTCTATGAAAAAAATCCACTCACAACCTGCCGAAAGAATGGAAATCAAGCCGCTCAGCACAAGCTGCTCGGAAAGGCAGGAGTAACAAGCAGATCGGGAGGTGAGTTAAATGAGCAACACACTTAAACCTTTCTGCGTAAAACCCTCGGAGAGAGGGGAATAAAAACTCCAATCTCCACCCCGCTCCCCGGTCAGTCCGGGGAGTTTTTCTTTTATCAACCAAAAAAGAGAGCAAGAACCTCTCTTTTTTCATTTTTTTGCCTTGTTTTGGCTGTTAATAAAGTCCTGGACTCAGAGGGTGGGACTCGAACCCACAACCGCTCGGTTAACAGCCGAGTGCTCTACCATTGAGCTACCTCTGAGTTCAGGACTTTATTTTGTTTAAGAACTTTTCGAACCTGTAGACCCTGACAGGGGATGGGTCGGATAACACCGTGTCCCACCTCGTCAGGGGGTGGGACTCGAACCCACAACCGCTCGGTTAACAGCCGAGTGCTCTACCATTGAGCTACTGCAGAATAAAGGATTTTTAAACTTTCTTATATATTAAAAGCATTAAGCCGCAAATCTCTCTCTTGGAATTTTTTCTATATCGTAAGGATCCATTTCTAATGTTCTAAGAATAGCACCCAAGTCTCCTAAAAAATGAAGGGTCGCTGATGCCCTTTTTATTCTCTTTGTTTTCTCATCTTCCTCCCCCTCCATTTTGTTTACATTTATAGCTTCTGGATTTCTAGTAATAGCGCCTATTGGAAAATTATCATTGATAAAATCCTTTTCTTTTTGATCTAGTTCATCCCAGGGTTTCCTTTCTAAATTTGCTGTCATGCCGGGCCACAAAAACTTACTATAAAGTTTTTCTACTTTATGAACTGCATCCATTCTTTTTCTAAGAACCTCTAATTTATTTTCCTTTTCCAGTATCTGAAAAATAGCAGTTCGCGCTAATTCTATTGGATTAGCCCCCAAATCCCTTTCAAAATCTTTATCTTTATTAAATCTAGAATCCATCTCTTCAAACCATTCTATAGAAGAATTAATAAAATTGTCTACCTTCTCCCATTTTTTTTCAGGAGTCTCAGAAGAATATGGGGGAATTGTCTCTTTCATTTATTTCCTCCTATTAAAAATTTTAATTTATAATTCTCTTATTTCAAATATTCTTTTAATCTCTTGCTCTCTCTGTTCCTCCTAAGTTTCAATAACGCTTTTGCTTCTATCTGACGTATTCTTTCTCTTGTTACCCCAAATTCCCTTCCTACTTCTTCTAGAGTATGGCTTTTGCCATCTTCTAAACCAAATCTCATCTTGAGTATTTTTTGCTCTCTAGGATAAAGAGAAGTTATCACTTCTTTTAATTGTTCTCTCAGAAGTTGGTGTGTGGTAGCTTCATCTGGAGAAAGGTTTTTTGTATCTGGGATAAAATCACTAATACTGCTATCCTGCTCGTCACCAACTTTTGTTTCCAGAGAAATAGTACCTTGTGATATTTTCAAGATATGCTGAACTTTATCTACCTCCATATTCATTTCAGCGGCAATTTCTTCTGGCGTTGGATCACGTTGCAATTCTTGAGACAGTTGCCTTTTAACACGCGTAAGTTTATTTATCGTTTCTACCATATGTACTGGTATCCTTATAGTTCTCGCCTGATCAGCTATGGCACGAGTTATAGCTTGGCGTATCCACCAAGTGGCATAAGTAGAAAATTTGTATCCTTTTTTGTAGTCAAATTTTTCTACCGCTTTCATTAAACCAAAATTGCCCTCTTGAATAAGATCGAGAAGAGTTAAACCCCTTCCTACATATTTCTTTGCAATACTAACAACTAATCTGAGGTTGGCTTCAATAAGTTTATCCTTTGCTTCTTTTTCTCCTTTTTCTGCTCTTTTTGCAAGATCTATTTCCTCTTCAGCGGTAAGCAAGGAAACTCGCCCTATCTCTCTAAGATACATTCTTACTGAATCAGCAGAAATATCAGCTAGAGACATTTCTTGCTTTTTTACTTCCTCTAGTAAAACTTCTTCTTCCGTCTGTTCGTTCTTGCTATCTTCACCTAAAGATTCTACAATTTCTATCCCTTCCTCAAGCATTATAGAATATATTTCATCAAATTTCTCCATGTCACCCTCAGCTTCTGGTATAACACTTAAAATATCCGCTTGGGTCAAGAATCCTTGTTGTTTCCCTTTTTCTATTAGTTGTTCCGTTTCAGAATCTATTTTTCTCTTCACCTTCTTCTGCTTACCTACTAGGGAAGAAGTTTTTTTTCTTTCAATCTTTTTCTTTTTTTTACTAGAAGCGATTACCGTTTTCTTTTTGCTTGCTTTTTTTGGTACTGTTTTCTTTTTGGTCATAATAAAATAAAAATTAAAGTTTTTGAAAACTATATTAAATCTTGTAGTTCTTTTAAAAGTTTTTTTATCTTTTCCTTATCTTTTGTCTTGTCAGCCGAACCTATCTCTTTTTCTATTCTTCTTTTTTCCTCTTCCTTCTTCTGCGAAATAACTTTATCTACAAGATTATCTATATCAGAAAAAATATCTTTTTCTTCAAGGTTTTGAAAGAAGTCTTCCGTTAAGAAGAATAGCAAATCAAAATACTCAGCTTCTTCTTTGTTTAATTCTTTTTTAATAATTTTTGGATCAATCTTTTCCGAAAAATCTTTATTATTATACAACTTAAATAATATTTTGTAAAGATTTTTTGCTTTTTCTTCAGACAAATCTTCTTCCTTAATTTTACCAAACAAATCTTTCGCCTTTTGGGGGTATAAAATTACAGAAATCAAAATTATAAACTCTGGAGATATTTTCACCTTATTTTCACCATCACTTTCTTCTTCTTTCTTGTAAAAAGAACTGGGGGTTTTTGCTTTACTAACAGCATCTATAATATATTTCTCGTTAATATCTAGATCTGAAGCCATTTTTTTTATCCAGTGCGCTCTTTCTATCGAATCAGCTATATTTGCTATTGCGGGTACTATCTTAGAAGAAAATGTTTTTTTGTTATCTATGTTTTTCTCGGGACTGTAATCGGATATTAAACTGTTGTAATAAAATTCCATTATTGACAATGGCTTTGCGGTTGCCCCCTCCCACTCTTTTGGGTTTTTTTGTATTAATTCGTCAGGATCTTTCGCATTTTTAATAACCACAGCCTTTACATTTATATCCTCGTACTTCGTCATTTCCATTGCCCGCTTCAGAGCAATCTTGCCCGCTTCATCTTGATCAAAAGCAAAAGCAATGTTTTTGGTATAACGAGACAAAACCCTTATTTGTCCTTGTGTGAGAGCAGTACCGAGAGAAGCTACCACATTCTTTATGCCTACCTGATGAGAAGACAAAACATCCAAGTATCCCTCCACTACTACCACTAGATCTTTTTCTCTTAGATCGCTTTTCGCTTCATATAAACCATATAAAGATGAACTTTTATCATATATATCCGACTGAGGAGAGTTCAGATATTTTGGAGGCTCAAATTTTGGGTTCTGGTTTTCTTTAAAGATCCTACCTCCGAAGCCCACTACTTTACCACTTACATTTTTTATAGGAAAAACAATCCTTCCTCTGAATTTATCCACGCATTTTCCTTGGTAGTTCTTACTTACAAGACCTATTTTCAAAAGATCGTTTTCTTTATACCCCTTTTTTAATAAAAAGTCCCTCAAGGATGTCTGACTGTCCGGCGCATAACCCAAAGAGAACTCAGAAATAGTTTCCTCATTTATTTTTCTCTTCTCTACTAAATACTTTTTAGCCTCTTTACCTATCTTGCTTTTATTTAGAATGTAAGAGAAAAACTTATTAGCAAGATCTATAATTTCTAGATATTTGTTCTTTGTTCCTTTTTGTTCATAACTTTTCTTATCCAATATAACACCTGCGCGGTCTGCCAGCATGTTGAGAGCACCTACAAAATCCACTCCTTCTATTTTCTCTATAAAAGTAAAAATATCGCCTCCTTGGTTACACCCAAAACAATACCATATCTGCTTGTCTGGACTTACCATAAAAGAAGGATCTTTTTCGTTATGGAAAGGACAGGGACCTTTGTAATTTTTACCAGCCTTCTTTAAAGTTAAATAAGAAGAAATAAGATCCACTATGTCTATTTTTTGTTTTATCTCTTCGGTTTGGTTCATAATATATCAATAAATTAACAAAATAAAAAATTAAGAAATTAAAAAACTAATATTTTTTGTTTTTATTTTGTTAGTTTTTTATTTTCTTAATTTCTTATACTATTATATAGCAACCAAGAGAAAAATTAAATTTTATAAATTAGTACTATTTCTTTTCTCATCAAATATGTTAGGTGGCAATTTATCTGGCCATTCTCCATCTCTGGACGTCACAGCTAGAGCCCAAAGAAGGTGGCCCACTCTTCCATTACCGTCTTCAAAAGGATGAATTTTTTCAAATTCCTTATACAAAATATCAGCACTCAACCTCTCATCATCTATTGAATCCGCAAGATAAGAAGAAAAGCCCTCGCAAAACATCTCTATAGCATGTGGAATTTTCCTGTGATCCAAAGCCTTCGAACCATCACCAAAGGTCGCAGGGACTATCCTGAATCCTTTTTTATTTTCTCTATCTATTAATTCTCCCCATCTTAAGATATAACCTTCTATTTCTTGGGATTTTAAATTTTTCAGCTTTTCCAAGTCTCCAGTTAATTCCTTTGCCTCCAAATAAGTAGAAGCAAATCCTTCTATTTCTTTTTTTGTCTCAGCTCTTTGGATTTTACATTGAGCCAGAACTAATGCAATGTCTTTTTGAGTAAGACCTTTGGAAATAAATTTATATAGATACGCAAGATCTTCAGGAAAAAGAACTTCTTCTTCTTTCTCCTCTTCTCTTTGAGGATAAATTTTTTCTAAACCTTCGAATTTTGGTTTTTCTATACTCTCCATATATAAATTATAACATAAAAAAGATCTTATTTATTTGAAAACCAAAGAAGTCAAACGGTGGGGGCGGGATTCGCCCAGTCATCCGACTGGGCGCCCGATCGGATGATCGGGCGAACCCTGAAAGCTAAACAGGAGGTATATGAAGCTATTCGAACCAGCCTTCTCAGTTCAGACATAGATTTTAGTTTAAGCTTAACACCTATTTAGAGGTGTTTTTATTTTTAATTTAGTTGTTGTTAAAAAAGAAAAAATCCCAGCCGTAAAAGCCGGGATTTATATTTTAAAAATTGATAAATATTTTATTTTGCACCGTTTTCTTTTAGAATTTTTATTATATTATCCCTTTCTTTGTGTTTAGAAAGAAGGGCAAAATCGAGAGCAGTCATACCCATAAAGAGATTTGCATTAATATCTACTCCAGCGTCTATCAGAATACTGACTATTTTTGTTTGGCCTTCATGGATAGCGGATAAAATAGCAGGTGTACCGAAAGCATCCTCAATATTAACATCTGCCCCAGCATCTATTAGTATTTGGACTATCTCAGTTCGACCCTTGTAAATAGCGACCGAAAGAACGGGTGTACCGAAAGCATCCTCCACGTCAATATTTACTTTTGAATCTACTAACGTTTGGACTATGTCGGTACGATCCCTAAAAACAGCAGTCAAGAGTATAGGGGTATTAAGTGTATCCGTTGCGTTAACATCTGCCCCTGCGTTTACGAGAATGTTTACTATTTTGATATTTGCCTCTTTTTCACATACAGCAGACATTAGGGGTGTGAGACCATTAGAGCCTCTTTTGTTAACATCACCACCATTTTCAACAAACTTCTGAACAGCTTCAATGTCCTCGTCTCCGATAGACTTAAAGATGCTTTTAGCAAAGGATACCCCTGAAGTCATCACAACCACCAGCGTTACCATAAAAATCATGACTGTAGTTTTTCTCATCTCTAAACCCTCCCAGGTTTTTCACGCAGTGCGTGATATTTTGTTTTTTAGGTACTACTATAACAAGCTTACATTTCTTCAGCAATCTATTTTAATTATATCACAGAATCAATTTCTTGTCAAATACATTTGGCTTATTTGGGCTATTTTGTCAGAAATTCAGGCGATTCCAGTTCATTTTCCCATCCCACGTCACAAAAAATAGTAACTTTGTTGAACCACTATCTCGCTAACGGTGATAAAGGGATTCACCCTTTCAGAGCCGCGACCCTGGAGCAGAAAAGTTACGCTCGCTCGCTTTTCTTTCCAGGGTTTCGAATCCCCCTTACTTTCATACAGTACATAGAAAAAAGCGTTAATATTAGCGCTTTTTTCTATGTAACGGTGAGAGTGGGATTCGAACCCACGTGACTCTTTCGAGCCAACACGCACTCCAAGCGTGCGCCTTAAGCCACTCGGCCATCTCACCATTTTTAAATTAAATTAATACCTTCCTCTTCAATAATACTTTTTAAGCGTGATTTTAACACTCTTCTACCCTGA
>CAYRIM010000006.1:0-1437 GCA_964424445.1 uncultured Candidatus Saccharibacteria bacterium
AAAATCATTAAATAATATTCGGGATTATATTATAAATAATCCTGTGATGTGGGATTTGGACAGGAATAATCCGATAAATATAAAATAACCCTCAGTTTATTGTGGAAATGTGGGTGAGTGGGGAAGGCGATTTCTCATGATTTTAACCATAAAGTTTTCCACAATACAATAGAAATTTTTTAAAAACAGCCATATTGCGCTGTTTTTTTATTGCATAATTTTACTTGCTTTTTTTAATTTAAAATATTAGAATGATTACAAAGAGTGGAGAAATGTGGAAAAGAGTGGGGAAAAGTGGTACAATTGGAGGGCTAAAAGGATTCCGCATAAATTAATTATTTAGTTTGTCGTATTAATTGAATATTTATGTTTATCGGAGAATATTCCTACACAATTGACGAAAAAGGCAGAATAGCTACGCCCCCAAAGTACAGAGCACAACTTGCCGAAGGAGTGGTTGTTACTCGTGGATTGGATAATTGTCTTTATATGTACCCTAAAAAAGAATGGGAAATAATTGCTGAGAGATTGGGCAACATGCCTAATACTGATAAAAATGCCAGGGCATATGCTAGGCTTATGCTTGCTGGTGCTATGGATGTGATGATAGATAGGGTGGGCAGAATTGTCTTACCACAATATTTGAGGGATTTTGCTTCTTTGAAAAAAAATGCTGTAGTGGCAGGTCTCTATAACAGAATAGAGATCTGGGACGAAACCACTTGGAAGAAGTATGAAAAAGAAATAGAGAAAAATTCTTCAGATATTGCTGATAAGCTTACCGAACTTGGAGTGTAGTTTAAAAATCCTAAAGGAGGGCTAAAAGGCTTATTAGTTTAATCAACTGATTTGAGGCCTGCAGTTTGATTTTCCCTTTCTGCTGGGAAAAAGCAGAAAAAACAAAAACAAAATATTTTCCCCGACATATCGTCGGGGGAACACCTCCATCCTTATTTAAAAAAAACACAAAAATCAAAAATTTTTTCGAACTGCAGGCTCATGATTATTATTTCATTTAATAATAATAGTAGAAAATTAAAAACTAAATAAAAACAAACAACTGCAAGATAGCTTTGCTATCTTGTTAGCTTGTTATCTTGTCTGAGGCAAGAGGGACGAGATAACAAAAATAACAAGATATCAAAATGAGTACCATACATAAACCAGTGCTTTTAAAAGAAGCGGTAGAAGGTCTGGGTATCAAGAAAAATGGTACTTATATAGATGCTACGTTTGGATTTGGCGGTCATTCTAAAGAGATATTGGAAAGAATAGGAGGAAAGGGAAAATTAATAGGACTAGAAATAGATAGGAAAATTTATGATAAAGCAAAAAATATATTTAAACACAATAAAAGTTTATCTTTATACAATAGTAATTTTGTCAATGTTGGTGACACTATTTTATCAAATGGTGTCAGCAAAGTGGATGGAATTT
>CAYRIM010000006.1:1537-16613 GCA_964424445.1 uncultured Candidatus Saccharibacteria bacterium
GTCAATGTTGGTGACACTATTTTATCAAATGGTGTCAGCAAAGTGGATGGAATTTTATTCGACTTGGGGGTCAATCTTTACCAAATAAAAGAATCAGGTAAAGGTTTTTCTTTTTTGAGGAACGAAAGATTGGATATGCGCTTGGATCAAGATCAGGAGCTGGATGCAGAAAAAATAGTAAATTCCTATCCCAAAGAAAGACTAGAGGAAATATTTAAAAATATAGATGAAAGAAAATACTATCAGATAGCAAAAGAAATAGTAAGTTCGAGGAAGAAAAAAAGAATAAGAACAACATACGATTTAGTGGAGGTTGTTGAGAGGGTAAAGAAAAGAAGGGGACGGATCAATCCTGCAACGAAAGTTTTTATGGCTTTGAGAATGGAGGTGAATAATGAGACGGAAAACCTAAAGAAAGCTTTAAGAAATAGTTTAAAAATTCTAAGAGACAAAGGAAGAATGGTGGTTATATCTTTTCATTCTGGTGAAGATAGAATTGTTAAACGATTTTTTAAAGAAAAAAGCAAAGAAGGAATATTGAGAATTATTAACAAAAAAGTCATTACTCCCAGCTACGAAGAGACAAAGGAGAATCCACTTTCAAGAAGTGCAAAGATGAGGGTAGCGGAGATGATTGGGTAAAAAAGTAAAAAAACATATATTAGGGAAGCCCCTCACTTTGTTCGGGGCAAAATCTACCCCATATATATTTAAAAAGGAGTCGATTTTGAAAATAAAAATAAAATTTAGAAAAAATAGAACTTCAAGAATAAAGGGTAAAGGCTATAGCTCTACTTATGCTAAAAGAAGAATAAAGTTAGGTCCTATTTCATTGGGTTTTATTACTGTGGTTCTGTTTTCTCTTCTTAGTCTTTTCTATTTAGCACAGTCTAACCAAATTACTACGAAGGGGTACATACTTAGGGATCTGGAAGTAGAAAAAAATAAAATTTTGTCAGAAAATGAAAGACTGCAGGTAGAGGCGGCTCGACTGGAATCTTTAAATAAAATAAGCGAAAAAGCAGATGAGCTTTCTATGGTTCCAGTGGAAGATTTAAGATATTTTACTCAGACAGGAGGGGTGTTTGTAAGAAAGTAAATCTAGTTCGATTATTTCTGATAGTTATTTAATAAGATCCTAAAAT
Source organism: uncultured Candidatus Saccharibacteria bacterium (assembly GCA_964424445.1). GTDB lineage: Bacteria > Patescibacteriota > JACPGU01 > JACPGU01 > JACPGU01 > CAYRIM01. The sequence continues at coordinate 2,683 of CAYRIM010000006.1, forward strand.
AAATTATTTTGAATTAAAAAAAATAGAATTTTTTAGGATTATCTGGTATCTTAAAAACATAGGCTAACTGGTCTATGTTTTCTTAATTTTTAAGAGGAAAATTATGATTCCTAGTGCAACAAGAATAGAAGAACAAGGAAATGTAAGATTTAGAATATCTTTAGTTTTCATACTAGTCCTTTTTTTAGTTGCTGTAATAATAGCTAGGCTTTTCCAGAAGCAAATAATGCAGTACGATCATTATAAGGTTCTTGCTCATTCCCAAAGATACAGAGAGGAAAAAATACTTCCGGCAAGGGGAGAAATATTTGTAACTGATATTTATAGCGACAAAAAATACCCACTGGTTACCAATAAAACATTATGGGCTGTAATGATTATTCCGAATCAGATTACCGATGTTAATGTTTTGGCAAGCAGCTTGGGTCCGCTTATCGAAATGGACTCTGGTGAAATAATAAGGCTTGTGGAAGAAAACGAACTTTATATACCTCCTCTAAAACATAAGCTCAGCAATGGCACCAGAAAAGCAATTGAAGAATTGAATTTGTCTGGGATAGTGATGATACCGGAATCTTATAGAGACTACCCAGAAGGTATAATGGGATCAAAGTTTCTCGGATTTGTCGATGCTAATGGGGATGGGAGGTATGGCATAGAGGGTGCTATGAATGATGTTTTAAAAGGGGAGTATGGCAAACTTGTTGCCGAGAAAGATATCTTGGGACGTCAAATTACAGTAGCCGATAACCAGGTAACCCCACCCAAAAACGGAAAAGATTTAATCTTAACGATAGACAGAGTTATTCAGTTTATGGCAGAAAAAGCAATAAAAGAAGCTGTGGAATCTCACGATGCAGATAGCGGTTCGGTTGTTATAATGGATCCAAAAAGCGGAGGAATTCTCGCTCTAGCTGAATATCCCACCTATAATCCTGATAAATATACCGAAGTATCACCGGAAGAGTATGATGTTTTCAAATGTATGGCTGTATCTGATGCCTATGAGTCTGGGTCGGTTTTCAAAGCTATTGCCATGGCCGCAGGAGTAGATGCTGGTGCTGTCGCCCCCGATACGGGAGAGTTTTTTGAAGCCAATGTGAAGGTGGATGACTATACTATATGGAATAGTGAAAGAAAAGCTTATGGTTACGAAACAATGACTCAAGTTTTGGAAAACAGTGATAATGTAGGAATGGTATGGATGATGGATCAATTGGGGGAAGAAAAATTTTATGAATATTTAGAAAAATTTAAGCTGGGAGAGATTACCGGGATAGAAATAGAAGGAGAGTCTTCTGGTATTGTAAAAAGTAGAGAATATCTTCCTCATGTAGATTTAGTAACAATGTCTTTTGGACAGGGTATAAATGTTACGGAGATGCAATTATTACAAGCTTTAAGTGCTATAGCTAATGACGGCATAATGGTAAGGCCAACGTTAGTTAAGGGGTATATAGATAAGAATGGGAGAGAGGAAGAGGTGAAAACAAAGTTTGAAGGAAGGGTTTTGTCAGAGGAAACGGCAACAGAACTATCCTCAATGTTGATTAGTGTAGTGGAAAGGGGACATGGTAGGCAAGCAAAAGTTGAGGGATACAGAATAGGGGGAAAGACGGGAACAGCACAGGTTCCCCTAAAAGATCAAAGGGGCTACGAAGAAGATAAGTTCGTTGGTTCCTTTATAGGCTTTGGGCCGGTTGACAACCCCCTTTTCTCTATGATAGTGAGAATCAATGTACCAAAAGATGTTATCTGGGCAGAATCTACGGCTGCTCCTGTTTTTGGCAAACTTGCGAGAGAAATTCTGGACTATTATCAAATCCCGCCGGATGGAGATTGGGCAAAAGAACAAGAGAAAATAAAAGAAGAAATGGAAAAGGAAAAATTAAAAGAAGCAATGAAATTATATGAATAGATAGGTTGGTAAATTGATATGATGATAAGTAAAAAGAAAGTGCGGTTTTTATTCTTCTATTTTTATGTAAATATAGTTATTTTTATTATTTTCTGTTAAAATAGGTGAGTCGTGAAAAAATTATTTAAAAAACCCCTACAATTTATTTTGAAGATACTAGCTAGTAGGATTTTGAGAAAATTCAAACCTGATATTATAGCTATTACTGGAAGTGTGGGTAAAACTTCCACGAAAGATGCTATTTATGAAGTTTTGTCGAAGAAATTTAAAGTCAAAAAAAACAAGGGTAGCTATAATAATGAAATAGGAATTCCTCTTACTATACTTGGACTTGATCCTTCTGGATCTTTTTTGGTGTGGGGCAAGAATATTGTTTTATCTTTAATAAAAATATTATTTGGGAGAGAGTATTGGGATATAGTAATACTAGAAATGGGGGCTGATCGTCCAGGCGATATCTCTTATCTAACAAGCTTTATAAAGCCTAGGGTGGCTGTCGTTACACGTGTTGCTCCTGCCCATCTAGAATTCTTTGGCACAGTAGAAAACATTGCAAGAGAGAAGGGAAGGCTTGTGGAAGCTATAGATAACGAAGGGTGGGCGGTTATAAACATAGACGACAATATGGTTGCGGGGATGACCAGAAGATGTAACGGAAAGATATTATCTGTGGGAACAGATGGAAAGGCGGATATAAGAGCAGATAAAATAAAAGTGAATTTGGGATATACTAATTTTGATGTTCATTATAAAAAAGATTTAGTTTTAGTAAGTATAAAATCTCCTGGTCGTCATCAAGTCTATACGGCACTTTCTGCTATAGCTTGTGGTATCATCTACGATATGGATTTGAGGGAAACAGCAGACCTTCTAAAAAACTACAAACCACCAAGGGGACGAGTAAACCTGATTGGAGGCATTAACAAAAGCATCATTATTGACGATACGTATAATTCTAATCCAGGGAGCGTAGAGTCAGCAATCAATACTTTGAATGATATAAAGAGAGAAATTCCTGCTAGTAGGAGAATAACTATTTTGGGCGACATGCTTGAATTGGGGATACAAAAAGAAGATTTACACAGAAAAACAGGGAAGATGTTAACGGGGAAGACTGACATAGTTTTTTTGATAGGTGAATTATCACATGGCACTTTTGACGAAATTAAAAATGATTTCCCCAAAAAATGTTTTTGGTTCAGAGATGCTGCTGATGCTGTAGTGGAAATAAAAAGAATAATGAAGGAAAATGATATAATATTAGTCAAGGGATCAAGGGGGATGAGAATGGAGAGGATAGTGGAAGCTATTAAGGAATAATTAGAAAATATTAGAATATTAAATATTGAATATTGATTTAGAATAAATAACCTATCTTTAATATTCATTATTCAATATTCTAATATTTAGAAAGGAGATCAAATGGATGATATCACTGAAATTAGTAGGATTTTTCTACTAACATTCATCTCGTTCGTAGTAGCTATGGCTTGGACGCCATTACTTACTAATTTTTTATATAAATTTAAGGTTGCGCAAAAACTAAGAGAAACATCATGGGATGGTACTGATGTTCCTGTATACAAAAAATTTCATGCACATAAAGCTGGCACTCCTACTATGGGTGGACTTATTGTTTGGGTGACAGCAGCTGTGCTAACCCTAATCTTCAATTTCACTAGAAATCAGACTTATTTGCCTCTTTTTGTTTTGGTAACAACGGGAATGCTTGGTGCGGTTGATGATATTTTAAATATGAAGGGAAGGGGAAGAATAAAAGGATTGGGCATAAGGTCAAAGTTTTTTTGGCAGATACTAATTGCTGCAGCCGGTGCTTGGTGGTTTTATTATAAACTTGGGTTTGATACCATTCATGTCCCCGCAGTGGGTGATTTTTCGATGGGGCTTTGGTATATCCCATTTTTTATGGTAGTGGTTATTGCTACAGCTAACGCCGTCAATATAACTGATGGTCTTGACGGTCTTGCTGGAGGGCTTCTGGCTTCTGCATTCGGTGCTTTTGGGGTCATAGCTTATATGCAGGGAAATTTTGGCATAGCAGTTTTCTGTGGAATTATCATGGGGGCTCTGATTGCTTTCTTGTGGTTCAATATCAATCCTGCTAGATTTTTTATGGGAGATACGGGTGCTTTTGCTCTAGGATCCACCTTGGCTGTCATAGCACTTCTGACAGATTCAGCTTTAGTTTTAATCATTATAGGGCTTATTTTTGTAGCTGAAGCAGGATCTTCTCTTCTTCAACGTTTTAGCAAAAAAGTATTCAAGAGGAAGATATTTATTTCTGCTCCCTTTCATCATCACCTCCAAGCTATAGGGTGGTCGGAACCAAAGATAGTTATGAGATTGTGGCTTCTTGGTACTATATTTGCGGTTATAGGTATGGTAATAGGAGTATTGGGAATGGGAGTAAAATAATTGAATCTTTGGTATTATTTGAGGTGTCGGATTGCTAGGGGGGTTATAATATCTAGAAATTGAAAAAATGTTTTAGTTTTTTGATTTGATTATTTCAAAGATATAAAAATTAAAATATAAAACAACAATTTATAACAATATAACAATCTAACAAAACCATGCTTACAAATAGACTGAGAAAACCCAAAATTGATATTATCCTGGCTCTAGCAGTTTTTGTGCTAGTTACTTTTGGTTTAATTATGGTTTCTTCTACTTCTGCGGTTGTTAGTTATGAAAATTTTGGATATAATAATTTTTATCTTTATCGTCAATTAATGTTTTTTGGAATAGGAATGGTGGGATGGGTTATATGTCAGAATATTGATTATCGTGTATGGAAAAAGTTAGCACTTCCATTTTTTATATTAAGCCTTATTTTAACTTTAATTGTTTTTATACCTGGAATAGGTTTTTCTCATGGTGGGGCTACGAGATGGATAAATCTAGGATTTTTTCTTTTTCAGCCTACTGAGATGCTAAAATTATCTTTGATTATATTTTTGGCCAGTTGGTTTGATGATAGAAAAAAAGAAATATATTCTACCACAAAAGTTTTTATACCTTTTTGTCTTACCCTTATTGCTATTGCTCTTATTATGTTAAAACAACCAGATATGGGCACTTTTATTGTTATTGCTGTTATAGCTTTTACTATGTATTTTGTAGCAGGGGCTAGAATTCTTCATATTCTGTCGATATTCGGAGCAGGTATAGCGGGAGTTGCTTTTTTGATAAAAGCTGCGCCTTATAGAATGACGCGTTTTCTGACTTTTCTAAATCCGGAGCAGGATCCTCTGGGCGTAGGCTTTCATATAAATCAAGCACTTATAGCTATAGGTTCTGGTGGTCTTATGGGAAGAGGTTTTGGTAAGTCGGGCCAGAAGTATACTGGTTATATTCCAGAAGCAGCAAGTGATTCCATATTTGCTATTATTGCTGAGGAGCTTGGCTTCATAAAAATATTGTTTTTTCCCATACTTCTTTTTGTCGTCTTTGCGTGGAGGGGTTTTAGGGTTGCCAAGTTTGCTTCTGATTTTTTTGGGAAAATGCTTGCTTTTGGTATAACTAGTTGGATCATATTCCAAGCTGTTATAAATATTGGAACCATGGTTTCTATACTTCCTTTAACGGGAATGCCCCTGCCTTTTATAAGTTACGGTGGCTCATCGTTGATCATAAGCTTGGTTTCTATAGGTATACTTCTGAATATTTCAAAAAGTCAGGCAAACTAAATAGTTGCTAGCTTGATATCTTGTTAACTTGTTTTTGAATTTTAACAAGATAACAATATAAAAAAATAACAAACTTTATTATGAGAATAGTATTTACTGGTGGCGGTACGAGTGGACATGTAGCTCCCAATATTGCCATCATAAAAGAATTAGGAAAAATAATAAAAAAAGAAGGCACGGATCTTGACATTCTTTATATTGGGAGAATGAGTGGAATAGAAAGAGAGCTGATCTTGAATGAGAATGTCAATCTAAAAGAAGACGAAAAGAAAATAAAATATAAAGGTATTTTTTCTGGAAAGTTCCGAAGATACTGGGACTGGAGAAATCTAACTGATCCTTTTCTTATTGTTGTGGGTTTTCTACAGTCTCTTTTTGCTATTTTCTTTTTCAAGCCCCAAATAGTTTTTGCTAAAGGGGGTTTTGTGACTGTTCCTGTGGGAATAGCTTCTTGGATATTGAGGATACCTCTGATTATTCATGAATCGGATTCTGTTTTAGGCCTTTCCAATAAAATACTGCTTCCTTTCTCAAAACGTATAATATTGGGTTTCCCATTGAATATTTATCAAAAGATACCTTTTGGTAAATCTTTTTTTGGAGGAAATCCCGTGCGAGAAGATATAAGAAAATCAAAGATAAAAAAAGAGGATCTTTGTGAAAAACTAGATCTCGATAAAAGAAAACCCATGATTCTTATTCTGGGAGGTAGCCAAGGTGCTCAAAGGATAAATGAATTTGTAGATTCTGTTTTAGAAAAATTATTAGAAAAATACACAGTCATTCATAGCGCGGGAGAAAAAGGAGCAGGGTATTTCAAGCAAAAAAGGACCACAATGGACGAGAGCATTAGAAAGAATTATCTTGCTTATGCCTATATTACTGATGAGATGGGGGATTTTATAAAAAACGCTGATATTATAGTATCTCGTGCTGGGGCAAACGCTGTTTCGGAAATAATATATGCGAAGAAACCGTCAATACTCATACCCTTTCCTCATGCTTCCGCTGATCATCAGAACAAGAATGCTTTGTATTTATCCCAAAAAGGCATAGCTTCTGTTCTGGAAGAAAGACATCTGACCGCTTACAAATTGTTGGAGGAGATAGAGTATCTAATTGAAAACGAAGAAGAAAGGGAAAAAATGGTAGAAAACATGAAAGAAGTTTTTCTGGGAAATAGTGCAAAGATAATAGCAGAGGAAATACTAAAAGATAAAGTTTGATTATTTATTTCTCGGATATATATTATGACTTGATTAAGTCATGTTTTTTATGGTAGAATAAGCACATAAAAATATTTTAATAAGGAGGTGGGGAGTTTGCAAGCTTTATATGCGGGAGCGGCTCTAGAGATTGGATCCATCGCAATAGCTCTGGCAAGAGAAGAAAAAAAAGGAATTTCTGTAGCACTGGTTGATAGTCATGGTGAAGAGCTTTTCTTCGCAACAACGGACAATGCGATATTTTTGTCTCGTAAGATTGCGCTAAGAAAAGCCTACACCGCTGCCTTGGTATGTTGTTCAACGGTGGAATTTGCCAGGAAACGCAAAAAGGACGACATGAAGGTAATGGAAGTCGATCCCAGATTTATCCCATTTCGAGGCGGTCTTGCTATAAAAGGTGGTGGCGGTGCTATTATCGGAGGAATCGGAATATCGGGGCTTACGGCCGAAGAGGACGAGGAGATAGCAAAAAAGGCTATCGATGAATTCAAAGAAAAAAAGGATCTTGAAAAATCTATCTCTTACTGCTGAGAAATCAGCTACTAATAGGTTTCATATTTTCGGAACCTATTTTTTTAATTTTGATGAATTCTTTCTAGGAATCAACTTCTTTTATTGGTTCTATTATGTTAAGATATCTATGTTAAATAGATATCTTTAATTGAAAAAATATGAATACTATCGTAAGAATTTTGAAAAGAATCAAATGGGGGATTGTAAAAAGAGCTCGTCTTTTTTTTCGTCCTTACTCTAAAATATTTTCCAATCCTAAAAGCAAATGCCATTTTATTGGCATAGGGGGAATAGGCATGAGTGCTATTGCTCATATAATGAAAGATCGGGGATTTCAAATAAGCGGTTCTGATATGATTGACTCGAAAGTAACAAGGAAGCTCGAGGAAATAGGAGTAAAGGTTTTTATAGGTCATGATAAAAACAACATATCAAAAGATACGGATATTGTTATAGTTTCGTCTGCGATAAAAAAAGAAAATCCAGAAATAGAAAAAGCGCTCGATCTAGGAATCCCCATAGTAAAACGTTCTTTTGTTTTGGGTCAGCTAATGAAAGGGAAGAAGGGTATTGCCGTTTCTGGAACTCACGGAAAAACTACGACCTCTACTATGATCACCTTGGTTTTGAAAAAAGCAGGAATTAGTCCTACTGCTTTGATTGGGGGAGAGGTAAAAAACATCGGAGGAAATTTTCTTATAGGCAAAGGGGAGCATATGGTTGCCGAGGCTTGTGAATATGATCGTTCTTTTTTGGATCTTGTTCCTTATATTGCTGTTATCACCAACATAGAACCCGATCATCTTGATTATTACAAGGGTTTCGAAGAAATAAAAACTGCTTTTTTGAGATTTGTAAATAAGATTAACCCCAAGGGTTTTTTGGTAATATCGACAGACGATAAAAATGCTGTTAATATTTCCAAGGCAGCTCAGTGTAAAGTAATAGGCTACGGTTTTGGAAGTAAAAATAGAATGGATGAGGGAGTGATAGATGAATATTGGGAGGTGGAAGATGTATCACAGGGAATGGGAGAAACTTCTTTTACTATTAGTAATGGCGAGAAACATGAAAGTTTCATATTAAAGGTTCCAGGAAAACACAATATATCCAATGCCTGTGCTGCTATAATTATTGCTCATAATTTGGGAATAGATATGAATACGGTTAGAGAAGTGCTTTCTCATTTCAGGGGGACAGATAGGCGCTTTCAGATAAAAGGAGAGAAAAATGGTGTTTTGGTTATTGATGATTATGCTCATCATCCTACGGAGATAAAATCGACCCTGGAGGGTGTTAAAAAGTTTTATAAAAACAAAAAGATTATTGCTGTTTTTGAGCCCCATCAATATAGCAGGACAAGAATACTCTTGAAAGAATTTGGCAGATCTTTTAATGATGCTGATCTAGTCGTAATTCCAGATATTTATGCGGTTAGAGATAATGAATCTGACATAAATAGTGTCAACTCTCAAGTTTTGGTGGATGAAATAAACAAAAACCATGGTAATGCTTTTTATATTTCGGGGTATGATAATATAATTGGATACCTGAAAGAAAATATGGATCAAGATTGGGTCATAATGACTATAGGAGCAGGGAATGTGTATAAAATAGGAGAAAAATTTTTGGAAAATCAATAACCTACAGATTTTACATTATGCGGTTCTACGAATTACGAATTGTATAGTCCCACAAATTACGAATTGTGCAAATATACGAATAAAAAAGCTTTCATACTTATTTATATATTTGTATATTCGTAAAATTAGTAATTAGTGGTGTGATGCTTTTCAAAAAGAAAAACAAAAATTTTGTCTCTCGTCAAAAAAGACTAGAAGAATACTATTCCAAGGATAAGAAAAGCAAACTAGGTATTATTTTCAAAAAGAATATTGCTGCTGCCAAAAATCTACCAAAGAAATACGCTAATCCTTTTTTTGGTAGACCAATAAAGAAAATACATATTTCTTATACGAAAATATTTATTGTGATTCTTCTACTGGCGGGTACTGTTTATCTTCTTTTCTTTTCCTCTATTTTTAGAGTAAAAAGAATAGTAGTGGTAAATAATAGTATATTGATAGAAGGTGATATTATAAAATTTCTTGAAGAAAGAAACATAAAGGATAAAAATATTTTTTTACTGAATACTGAACAGGTAAAAGGAGTGCTAAGTGAATACTATAAAAGAGTAGAGGAGGTCAGAGTATACAGGGTTCTTCCTGCAAAGATAAAGATAAAAGTGAAGGAAAAACCGTCTACTGCAGTGTGGCGGACGGGAGAGAAAATGTATCTACTAGATAACAGTGGCTTTGCAACAACGGAGACCGAAGAAAGCTTGAAGATGCCGGTAGTTACTGATCTTAGTAGTTTGGCTGTAAATGTGGGGGATAGAATTGTAACAAAGAACTTTATTGATTTTGTAAATATGGTAGATGGGAGTTTGCAAAAGAGGTTTGGTCTTGGTGTCTTAGGGTATAGTGTGGAGCAAACTACCTTTGAATTGAAAGCACACATCAATAGCGGATTTTATATTCTCTTTGACACTCTTTCTGATGCTGTGAATCAATTGGACAAACTAGCAAAAGTTTATCAAACCGGGGAGACGATTAGTGAATATGTGATACTTTCTATAGATGGACGAGTAATAGTTAAATAGTTTTGCTAACTTGTTAGTTTGTTATCTTGTTTTTATTTTCAGCAAGATAGCAATATAGCAAGATAATGATTATGTCTAAAAATTGGAAAATCTCAAAAAAAGCGACAAAAGAATATCTGAGGAAATTCAAAGACTACAATCCTATTATTGCCCAGATGCTTTTTAATAGAGGTATGAAGGATAAAAAAGAAGCAGAAAAATTTCTCAATCCTGATTACTGTTCTTTGTACGATCCGTATCTAATGAAAGATATACAAAAAGCTGTAAAAAGAATAATCAAAGCTCTAGACAAAAAAGAGACCATGGTTGTTTTTGGTGATTATGATGTAGATGGGATCACTTCTACAGCTCTGCTTTATAAGATTATAAAAAAGCTCGGCGGGAATGTTAGTTTTTATATTCCCAATAGGATAACAGAAGGGTATGGATTGAATAAAAAGGCCATAGATTTTCTAAAGGAAAAGGGGGTAGATCTCATAATAACGGTTGATAACGGGATAAGTAACAGCAAAGAGATAAGCTGGGCAAGGAAAAAAGGAATTGATGTTGTCGTTACTGACCATCACGAAATTTCTCAGTCTATACCCAAAGCAAACGCAGTGATAGACCCTAAACAAAGGGGAGATAAATATCCCTTCAAGGATTTGGCGGGAGTAGGGGTGGCTTTCAAATTGGCTCAAGCTTTAATTGAGGGAATAAACAAGGCAAGGAAAAAGGAAGTAATATCCGAGGGACAGCTCAAGTGGTATATGGATCTAGTGGGTCTTGGTACTATAGCAGATATGGTTCCTCTGGTAGATGAGAATAGAGTGCTTGCGCATTTTGGACTTCTCGTTTTGTCAAAAACAAAAAACGTGGGACTCAAGTCGCTAGCAAAAGTAGGAGGCATAGATCTCATGAAAAGCGATCCTCATACTGTCGGCTTTCAGATAGGGCCCCGGCTCAATGCTGCGGGAAGAATGGCTCATGCGGCGACAGCCCTGGAACTTCTCTTGAGCGAAAATGAGGGTGAGGCTGGAGTGTTGGCTTTGAGATTGGAGAGACTGAACAGGGAGAGACAGAATATTGTGAAGGAAAATATGGAAGAAATTATTTCTCAGCATAGCGAAAAAGAGATAGATAATATATTGCTTCTGAGAGATAAGAAATGGACTGCTGGTATCATCGGACTCATTGCTGGAAGGATGGCTGATCATTTCTCCCGTCCGGTTTTTTGTATGGCGGAAGAAAGTGGGGTGGTGAAAGGGTCGGTGAGGTCTTCTGTAGGCATGGATGTTGTAGAGACTCTTACTTTTTTCAAAAAATACTTTATAAATTATGGGGGACATAAGAATGCAGGCGGATTTAGTCTGAAAAGTGAAGACATAAAAATATTTGAAGAAAAAATAGTAGAGTATGGAAAAAACAAATTAAAAGCGAAAGATTTGGTTTCGGTATTGAATGTAGAGAAAGAGATAGAATTTGGCGATATCAATAAAAAGCTTTTTGAAAAAATAAAAACTTTTGAACCTTTCGGAAAGGGTAATGAGGAGCCTGTCTTCGCGACAAAAAAAGCAAAGGTAATGAGCGTAAAAGAAGTAGGGGAAGGGGGACGACACTTGAAGTTACAGCTTATGCATAGCAAAGTTACCCTTGGTGCTATCGCCTTCGGATTTGGAGAAATGAGCGACAACCTTTATTATGGAAAAGAGGTAGATGTTGCTTATAAAATAAATGAGAACACATGGGGAGACAGAAAGAATTTGGAATTGAAGATTGAGGATTTGAAATTATTGGATTAGGGTTTAGTTTTTTTATAAAAGTAAGTTTTTAGAGAATGAAAAAAGTAATCAAAACCAAAGACAAAACTCCTCTCGGCAAATTTCGAGGCAGGCCTCTCAGTGATTCCAAAAAAGTGGTTCGAGGCAGGCCTCTCAGTGATTCCAAAAAAGTGGTTCGAGGCAGGCAAGTTATTGTGAATGATAAGATGCAAAAAAGATATAGTTATGTTTTGATTGAACCAATGGGTAAGAACTTTGATCCAGAATTCAAGCCAGAACTTACTCCAAAGCAAATGTTGAGAATGGGTGTTTTTGGAGGGAAATACATGACTGATTGCAAAAAAGAGTTTCCTGCTGATTGGTTTTCTGGGACTAAATTGGATAGCGAAAAGCACGATCCGGAAAAAAATTATTTTGGTATAAATGCCAGTCAGCCTCTGTCGGTTTGGAAGAAAAAGGGTTGGATTTATCCAGAGGATCCCAGGGGATGGTTCCAATGGTACTGTCGTTATTATATGGGCAGGAGATCAGAAGATGATGCAAGGCAGATAAAAAGATGGAAAGCTTATAAGAGGCATTTGGCACAAGTTAAGAAAAATTGTTCCAGGGGAGACTTTGATTGTCGCAGAAAACAAAGACAATCCCTTCTTCACTGGGCTTATGATAGTAGAAAATTATAAAAATAGTATTAATTATTAATTTAAAAGGAGGAAAAAATATATGAAAAGAAAAGTTGTTTCTTTACCACCGAACTATTTTTTTGTTTGCATTATCGGAATAGCTGTTTTTTATTTTGTTTTTCCAGGATTCAATATGATTTCGATGCCCTGGAACTTTACAGGGCTTATACTGATGATATTTGGCATGTATTTGATACCTGCTTCTTATCAAATTTTCAAAAAATATAAAACCCCAGAGGGATATAAAAAATCTACTTATTTGGTTACCGAGGGGCTTTATCGATATTCTAGAAATCCTATGTATTTAGGGTCAGTTATTTTTCTTCTAGGAATGTCTGTGCTAGTCGGTAATGTTTTATCTTTTGTTTTTCCTGTTTTGTTTTTCGTAATTATAGATCGGATGTTTGTGCCTTATGAAGAGGAGAAAGGAGAAAAAGAATTTGGGAAAAAGTATCTGGAATACAAAAAGAAAGTAAGAAGATGGATATAGAAAATATTAAAAATAAAATATTAGTGAATAGTTCTCCTTCAGACTTACTGAACCCGCCGATTCGGCGGGCAGTAGCGTCTTTCGGCGGACAAAATTTCTTTGATATAAAAAAGAATGGTCCCTCGATTTTCCTCGACTCATTTTATTCGCTCGGAACAAGCCACTCGGGACATTCTCTCTAAATTATTATAAATAAAAATTCGAAAATGAAAAAAATAATTTTAATCATCGCCTTGATTCTTTTTCCTATAAGCGTTTCGGCTCATCAGCCAAGAATTGTAGATGAAGCGGTCACAAGAGTAAAAAATCCGGAGATTTCTCAGGCTTTCTATGGAGAATTAGAAGGAGATGAGGAATACTATCTTATAAATTCCAAAGTACCCTTCAATCTTTATGCAAATGTTTTGGTTCCGGATATAGAGGGAATAGGCAAAGATGTTTTTTTTGAAATAGAAAAGAAAGGAGAGGCTATTTATTCATCGATGACCTCTAGTGTTTCTTGGGAATATTTTTATGAACACTTTGCAGGAGATGGTTATTTTATGGGACCGGAATTTGAAAGAGAGGTAGAGGCGGGGGAGTACAAGATAAAAGTAGGAAGTGGTGATAATATGGGTAAATATGTTTTGGCGATAGGGAAGATAGAAAGTTTTCCTTTAGACGAGACTATAAATACTATAAAACTTCTTCCAACCCTAAAAACCCAATTTTTCGAAAAATCAGTCCTTACTTCATACTACAATTACATCGGAATTTTTATGCTAGTGATTTTAGTTGTTTTAATCGGTTTTGTTTTGGGAATATATTTTTTGGTAAGAAGATATTCGAAACTCTTCGGCTCGGCTCAGGGTAAAAAGAAGAAGTAGGGCAGGATTAAAAAAAAATTAAAAAGAAAAAAAGTCGCAAATTATAAATTAGCGGCTTTTTTTGATTAATTAAATTTATGTATAAAGGATCAAGTAGACCTTCGAC
>CAYRIM010000007.1:0-16419 GCA_964424445.1 uncultured Candidatus Saccharibacteria bacterium
TAATATCTTTCCTTTTTATTTCTTCTTTGTTATGAAGAGTAGCTCTGCTAACTGTACTCCCCGCAACTCTTACAGGTTTTAAGTGAGCTACAGGAGTTAGGGTCCCTTTTCTCCCCACCTGTACTTCTATATCTTCCAAAACAGTTTCCTCCATCTCCGCTTCGAATTTATAAGCGATAGCCCATCTAGGAGCTCTGGCTACAAAACCTAGTTTTTTTTGTTCCGAAATATTATTTACCTTTATAACTATACCATCTACCTCAAAGGGTAATTTTTCTTTTTTTTCTTCCCATTTTTCACAATATTTTTTTACCTCATTAATTCCTAAAAATTTACTGTAGTCAGGGCTTACTTTGAAACCAAGTTTTCTCAATTTGTCTAAAATTTCTTTCTGGCTATTTATTTTTAAACCAGAAGCGATACTATAAGCAAAAAATTCCAAATTACGAGACGCTGTAATTTTGGGATCAAGCTGTCTCAAAGACCCCGAAGCCGCATTGCGGGGATTAGCAAAAACCTTACTGTTTTCCTTTTTCGCTTTCTCATTAATTTCCTCAAAGCTTTTTATAGGCATTACTACTTCCCCCCTTACAATCAAATCTCCTTTGATATCCCCCTGCAGATGAAGAGGAATAGTATTGATGGTTTTCAAATTTAGTGTAATGTTTTCTCCTGTATTTCCGTCACCTCTCGTAGCGCCAGATATAAGAACAGAATCCTTATAATCAAGAGTTATAGAAGCACCGTCGAATTTGAGTTCACAAGAATATTCCACTCTGTTTCTACTAAGCCCTTTTCTAACTCTTTCGTCCCATTTATCTAATTCTTCAAGATTCATAGCATTCTGCAAGGACAGCATTGGTATTTTATGTTTTATAGAATCAAACTTTTTAGAAGGTTTACTCCCTACTCTTTGAGTGGGAGAATTTGAATCGTAAAATTCCGGGTGTTTTTTCTCTAATTCTTCCAATTCCCTGAGCATCTGATCATATTCTTTATCCGATATTTTGGGTGAATCTAAAACATAATACCGGTAATTATGGTATTCTAATTCCTTTCTTAGTTTTTCAATTTTATTTTTTATTTCACTTTTTTTCATGCCGTTATTAGAAATTTTGAAAGAATCACGTAGGCCATTCTTTGAAAATCTTGGTTTTTTATTTATACTACAGCACCTCAATAGTTGTTTTTTAAATCTTTATTACTGAGTATATTTTTATTATATATAAATTTTTAACCAATTTGAATTCGAATTTATAATAACAAAAGACGTGATATATCACGTCTTTATATATAAAATCATTAACTTGTCAATTTATCAATTTAACATATTTCTAATATCTTATAGTTTATTTTACCATCTGGAACCTCTACCTCAATAGTATCGCCCACTTTTTTTCCTAACAAGGCCTGTCCTATGGGAGATTCGTTTGATATTCTACCCTTTTCAATATCAACCTCGGCAGAACCAACAATCATAAATTCCTGTTTTCCGCCATCTATAGAACAAACAACCCTGCATCCTATATCTATTGCATTTCCTCTTTTGCACTTATTGCTATCAATAACCTGGACATTCTTGAGCATGTATTCCAATTCTTCTATCTTTCCCTCAATAAAAGATTGTTCCTCTCTAGCTGCATGGTATTCTGCATTTTCAGAGAGGTCCCCAAGAGAGCGAGCTTCCTTTATTTTCGCAATAACTTTTGGTCTTTCTACTTTCTTCAAATTTTCGAGCTCTTTCTCAGTTTCTTCTAGTTTTTCTTTAGTCAAATAGATATCTTTACTCATAATTCAATAATTTAGGTAATATTAAAACCACCCTCGCGGTGGATGTATTTGATATAGTATAAAAATATAACAAAAATAACAAACCCTGTCAACAATATTTATTTACGTCAACAAAGAGAAAAAAATAATATAAAATACTCAAACATAAAATAATAAAACAATATTTTATATTTTTTGTATTGTTAATCTAGATATCTATTTATGTTCTCAATATGCTCCTCGTAAGTAGTAGCAAAATAAGCTCTGTCACCACGAGAAACAAAGAAATAATAATTTGTTTCTTCTGGGTCAAGCGTTGCCTCTATAGCCTCCAATCCTGGATTTCCTACTGGTCCGGGAGGTAAACCAAGATTAATATATGTATTATAGGGAGAATTAATCTTCGTCTCATCTAAACTGGGGCGGGCATCCGGTCTGCCGGTAATATAAGTAATGGTAGCATCGCTTTGTAGAAGCATTTCATCTTTTAATCTGTTGTGATAAACACTGGCTATTTTTCTAATGTCTTCACTATGTGCTGATTCCTTTTCCACAATAGAGGTAAGTGTTATAAACTCATGAAGAGAAAAGCCCATCTTATTTGCTTGATTCATCATATTGCTAGTCACTTTATTAGCAAAATTTCCCAACATTTTTTCTATGATCTCGTCAGATGAAGAATCAGCAAAAATGCGGTATGTGTCAGGAAAGAGATAGCCTTCCAGTGTATAATTGCCAGATAAATTAGAAAGGAAAGAATAAGATGAAAAATATTTTACCTTTGCTCTTTTCTCGAAATCATCAGCAGCGCCCAAACCTTTTTCTCTGAGATAGTCCACTATTTGATCTATTCTCCATCCTTCAGGAATAGTAATCCATACCTCTTCCCTCGCTCCAGAGACTAGTATTGTCAGAATATCGTGAACGCTCATGTTGGTATTTAAAGTATAACTTCCTGCTCTTATTTTATCATCCGTCTTCATTTTCTTTGCGTAACGAGTAAATACTGAGGTATTTTTTATGAGACCTTGATCCTTCAAATTATTCGCAACTTGCATAACATTCTCTCCTATTTCAACAACAAAATTCTTGGATAAAGATTCACCAGAAAAAGGTTCTTTTGCCGCCTTGTGTAGATAAGCGCCACTGCAGGAATTCAGGACTAGAAACCCTACAACTAAAATTATAATAAATATTAATAATTTCTTCATAATAATTATTATAACTATTTATTAAATAAAAAGAAAATCCCATTAATTATAATAATGGGATTTTGGGAATCTTTCTGAATTTTAGACAGATTTGTCGATCAACACCTTTTCTTCTATGAAGATTTCCAATATTTTTTCTGCCTCCCCAGCATCTACCGGTCCGTATTTCTGGAGATCTGAGCAAGTTAAGAAAATTGTCTGTATCTCTTTTGTGGCATTGAATCGATTAATAAAGGTTTCCCCTTTTTTTACATAACCACCCTCTGTAAGTAATTCTGCCAGTTCTTTCGCTTTATCAGATTTGTCCAATTTTTTAACCCCCTTGTTTTTTCTTATTATATCATAAAAAAATAACCTCGTAAAGGTATTTTTTTAATAACCCAATACTTCAATATACCAATATTCTAATACCCTACTCCTATCCTCTATCCAAATAACTCTGCAATATATACTTAGCTGCTACCATATCTTTTTTCTTTCTAGCTTCTCTCTGTGATATTTTCATTTCCTTCAAAACATTATCCACCATCTTTGTTGTATACCTCTCGTCTTCGAAAATTACTTCTGTGTTCAAGCAATTTTCTAACATTGACCCAAACTCCCTTACTTCTTCTGTTTTTTCTGTTTCCTCCCCAGAAAGTTTTACGGGAAGGCCAATCACGACCTTATCAACACCTTCTAGAGCTATAAGTTGTCTTAAATAATCTATCAAATCTTCATTGTTCCAGTTTTCTAAAACATTATATTCATGCGCAAACTTACCTAGATCATCACTCATAGCTAAGCCTATTCTTTTTTCTCCATAATCTATACCTAATAATTTCATAAATTCAAATTAACCTAAAATATTAACTCACAGTCTTCAATAAAATAATTTTCATTTAGTTTGTTAATCAATGAACTAAATGGTTAAGTGCTCTCGATCATGAGCTTAAGCCGAATGAAAAATTGAAAATTCATATTACCCTGCACTAAATTCCCATTCTTTAATTGATAAACTTTGTTCTATATATCTAACCTCAACATCAATATTTCTTTCATTCGACGGAATAGAGCTTATAAAAAGCGGTGGAAAAAACCTCACTCTGTCCAGTTCTACTTCTGGATAATCAGATAATACCGAGCGCAATTCTGCTATATCGAGATTCGTAACTTTGGATCTCAAAAAATCTTCATTTATTTTAGTAGCAACCAAAACTATTGCCCTAGCCACTATATCTGCTCTTCCCTCATCTTCATCAAAATTTGAAACATCCCATTTAACACTTCTATAACCCTCTCCGATCAAGGTTTTTTGATCACTAACTTGTAAATTTATACTTTCATTAAATAGCTCATCAAAGCTACTTCTAGCAAAAGAAAGGAAGGAAAATTGAGCCTTCATTTTAACTTCAAATTCTTCTTTTTCTTCATCCTCTTCTCCCTCTACAGATTCTTCCAAAATGTTTACTTTTGCAAGACCTCTTACAAATATCTTGTCCCCCTTCACGCCAAACTCATTCTCTAATTCTTCTTCTGCCCTGTCTCTAGCTTCTTCCTTGCCCCTTTCTATATCTTCTGCTGTTATTACCTTCGCCTGCTTATCAGAGCCCCCCGAAATAGATTCTTCGGATATACCATATACCAAACTACTCATTGATCCCAAGGAAGGTATGCTAAAACGTGAAGATTCCATATTATAACTACTTCCGCCCTCAAGAGCCTCAATCATCCCAGAAGACTTCCCCGGTATAAGTTCACCAAAATCAGAAACCATAGCGCCTGACACCGAAATATCCTCTGGATTCACAAATACTTTATTATTTTGAGCAACAAATTCACTGCCAGCAGGAATAATCTGGACCTTTCCCGACCTATTGTATATCGTTATAGCCCCCTTAGCTTTATCCCCTACATTTTTCTCACCCGTAGTTTTCACTTCTACGGCAACTTCTCTTTCGATGATTTCCCATAAAGCAGGAATAGTTTTTTCTTCTCCCGTATTTACCAATCCACCTTCCACAGATAAACCAAAAGGAATATCTACTTCAGATTCCTCGGCATAAACATTCAAATAAATAGTAGCATGAGGAAATATAAAGATAAGGAGAAACAGAACGATAACGATAGTGATTGTTCCTAGTATCCAAAATTTTGGATTGGAAAAAAATTGCGAAAAGCTAGATTTGTTTTTACTAACAATACCCTTCCCATGCAACACACCCTCTTTTTGTGTATTTTCTTTCCCCTCTTCCATTTCCCCCTTATGCTTTTCAAGCTTCTCAATATTAGTATAATTATCTGATTCATCGACAACATTCACTTTTTCTTCCAATTTAGATTCTCTACCCCCCCTCTCTTCTTTCCTTTCTTGTTCTTTTTTATCTTTTTCCTTGGTTTCTCTGGCTTCACCTAAGTCTTCATAAACCGTAAATCCTATTTGATTTGCTATGTTTCTTCCCGCAACATCAGAAGTAACAATAGATATATCTTTTTTTATCTTACCTCCCTCTTCTTTGAGTAGCTTCAAATTCACCGCACTAGAAAAAACCAAAGAACCCGCAGGAATAACTAAGGCTATTTTTTCTTCATCTATTTTTTTTAACCGGTCTATGATGCCAATAATTTCTTCTTCCGGCTCAAGATAGATTATTTTGTTCATAATTAGCTCGTTAGCTTGTTAGTTTGTTAATTTGTTAGTTTGTAAAAGTATAATCTACAAAAAACAAGATAACAAGTTAGCAAAATAACAATTTTATACTATGGTGTAATACTCTCCACGGTCTTCCTTAATACTTCAGTCATCGGACTCTCCCCCTCTACTAATTCTATTGCTAAATTAGCCAAAGACATAGCAACTACATCCGACGGTTCATTTAGATTCTTGGTTTCATCTATAACGTTTTTTACATCTTTCGGCTTAATAAACTCTATTTTTGGTTTTTGAGAAAAAGCTAGAGACTGAGTCCAATTGCCCTCTTCTAAAACTTTTTTTATCTCAGGAAGTAAACTTCCTCCCCCACAGAGTAATATACGACTAGGGAGAGACTGGTTGTCACTAAATTCTTTCAAAACCATTTTTACACCAGCCAGCCAAATTTTCACATCCTCCTCTAGCATTTTTCCTACTTTTTCCTGCCTCTTCTTGTCTATTTCTCCCTTACTATAAGATATCTTTAATTCTTCCGCTTTTTCAAAGCTTATATTGAATTCTTTTGCTATTCTCCTAGTAAAAGCTCTACCACCTATAGCAAAAACCTTAGTCCCTTCTAGTCCCCCCGAACGAACAACGGCTACATCTGTCGTTCCCCCGCCAACATCTACAAAAATGGCGCTAAAGTCTTGCCCCTGCTCCATTCCTACAGCCTTTGCTACAGCATATGGTTCAGCTGCTATACCAGTGAGATCAAGGCTCAGATTCTCCGCTACTGCCTCTAGGGCTCCTAAATAAACCATTGGGGCAAAAGCATTATATACGCCCACTTTCACATTCTTACCCGTGAAACCAATGGGATTAGTAACCTGATGACGATCTATTCTAACATCCACTATAGCCGCATTAACAAGCCTTATATCCACATCTTCCTTGCCAGTCTCCCAAGAAATTTGATTTTTTATCTGACCAAAAGCTTTTTCCTGTACTTTCTTCATAATCTCTCTTAGTTCTCGTGCGTCGATTTTGTTTTCTGCTTTTCTACGAGTATAAGTAATACTGGTAGTTGATCCTTTTACCAGTTCCCCAGATATCCCCATTATCACCTTCTGTGGACTAATATTTGCTATGCTCACTGCCTCTTCTAGTGATTTTGAACAGTTTTTTATTACACCAGCTATATCAGTAATAGCTCCACCCTGCATATCTTTCAATTCTTGGCGCAGACGGGAAGATCCCAATATATAAGCCTTAGACTTATCAATTTTAAAAACCAAAGTTTTGATAAACTCAGTACCAACATCTAGAGCTACACCATAATTTTTTAGCTCACTATAACCAAAAAGTTTGTCTAGAAATGACATAGTATTATTATATGCTAATTAAATATAAAATTCTATTATTCTAATTCGTTTATTTTTTTCCTCAAACTAAATACAAGAAGTTTCTTGTCTATTATTTTTTTTCTCACTCCTCCCAAATCTATTCCAGCTAACACTCTTTCTGCTCCAGATAATTCTTTTATCTTATCTTCTTTTTCTCTTTCTTCTATTTCAAGTTCCATTAATTCATTTTCAGCTTTCTCTAAATCTGTTTCCAATTTCTCTTTTGGAATAACCAACTTCCCTTCTTTTTTCTCTTTTTTAGGAGGTCCTTCAATTTTTTCTTTTAATCTTCTTGCTTCTTTTCCTAACTCCTCCATTTTTTCCCTCACTTCTTCCAAATCTATTTCTTTCAATATTTCTTCTTCTGTTTCTGGACCACCAATTTCATTTAATTGTTTTTCAATTTTCTCCCTCAATTCATTCAAACTTCTAAGATCAGCTTTGATCTTCTCAAACCCTTCCTTTTCCTTTTCCTTTCTCATCTCTAATTTCTTTGTAAAATCTATTACATTTTCTCCAAATCCTTTTTCCATAATTATTTTTTATTTATATATAAATCATTATCTTAATAATTAGAACTATATAAACAATTTAGCAATTTAGCAATGTAACAATTTTATTTCAACACCGCCTTAATCCTCCTAACTCCCGCAGACGAACTTTGTTCTTTTATTATCTTGAATTTCCCCAGATCTTTCGTATTCTTCAAATGAGGACCACCGCATATTTCCAAAGAAAAATCACCCATCTTATAAACCTTTACTCTATCTCCATATTTTCCTTCAAAAACTCCCTCGGCTCCTATTTCTTTTGCTCTATCTAGATCCATCTCCATAACTTCTACTGGAATTTTCTTCTGAATCTGCTCATTCACCATATCCTCAACTTTTTTAATCTGTTTATCTGTTAATTTTTCCGGGTAATTGAAGTCAAATCTCAACCTTTCAGATGTGATATTGCTTCCCCTCTGGGTTATGCTGTCATCACCCAAAACTCTTTTCAGTGAAGCAAGAAGTAAATGAGTTGCCGTATGGTACTTCGTAGTTTCTTCTCCGGCTTCAGCCAGTCCTCCCTTAAATTTTCCAGCAGAAGCAGTACGAGAGAGATCCTGGTGTTTTTCGTATTCTTTATTAAAATCTTCTTTGTTAATCTTTATTCCTTTTTCCAATGAAAGCTCTTCAGTCATTTCATATGGAAAGCCGTAAGATTGAAAAAGTAGAAACGAATCTTCTCCTGATATGCTTTTGTTTTCTTTCGCAATTCTCTCAAATTCTTTTAAGCCCCTTTCAAGCGTCTTATTAAACTTATTTTCTTCTCTTACTAGTTCTGTGGTTATGAAATCCCTATTTTGCTCTAATTCTGGATAAACATTCTTCATCAAATCAATTACCACATTAGCAATTTCTAAAGTAAAATTATCTTCGATGCCTAACTGTCTGCCATAACGAATTGCTCGGCGAATAAGTCTTCTTAAGACATATCCCTGATCAGTATTCGAGGGTATTATACCTTTTTCGTCACCCAAAATAAAAACTGAAGCTCTAATATGGTCAGCAATGATTCGAAAAAATCTTTTTTCTTTTTTCACATCTGATGTTAGATATTCTACTCCAGAAATTTCTTCAATCTTATTAATAATTGGCAAAAACAAATCTGTTTGGTAGTTATCAGCAGTTCCCTGCATTACAGCTGTAACTCTCTCTAGTCCCATGCCGGTATCCACATTCTTTTGTTTTAGATCTTCATATATATACTCATCTTTTGTTTTTTTGACCCGCTTCGCCATAGCTTTCGCGAGGCGAGTTTCTTGTTTTTTTGCTTTTCTGTTGTAAGCCATAAAAACATCATTCCAAACCTCTACCCACCTTTCGTCTTTTGGGTCAAACTTCTTTGGAGGATCATTTCTGTCATCTACCCAAACGAAAATTTCTGTGTCGGGACCACATGGCCCAGTATCACCCACGGGAGCCCACCAATTATCCTCCTTACCTAAAAAAACTATTCTTTCTCTAGGAACTCCCAAATCAAGCCATATTTTTTCTGACTCTTCATCGCGAGGAGCTGTTTCGTCACCCGCAAAACAAGTCACTGCTATTTTGTCCTTGTTTATACCAAGCCATTTCTTGTCAGTCAGAAATTCCCAACTCCATTCTATAGCATCTTTTTTCCAATAATCTCCTAGAGACCAATTACCTAGCATTTCAAAAAAAGTATGATGATATGTATCACCTATTTCTTCTATATCATCTGTCCTGAGGGACTTTTGAATATCAACTAATCTCTTACCTTCTGGATGAACTTCTCCTAATAAATAAGGGACTAGAGGCTGCATACCCGCAGTAGTAAAAAGTACAGAAGGATCGTTTTCGGGAATCAAAGAAGCAGAAGAAATAATTTTATGCCCTTTTTCTTTAAAAAAATCTAGGAATTTCTTTCTGATTTCGGCAGATTTCATATTTCTAACTAATTTTAATAATAATGATTAATTTGTAATTCCTGAATAAGGTTACTTTATTGTCTCTTTGTTTCATTGCCAAAAATTGCATTCCAACAATGAAGCTATGAAGCAACAAAACTATGAATCTCTATAAATATACCAAAGAAACAAAGCATTTTCTACCTCATTTTCTCATTTTTTACAAAAAAAATACCTTAAATTTTAATAATTGGCTAACTATAGGTAAAAACAGTTGACAATATTAAAAAAATGTGATAAACTACGAACAATTAGGGTAAATCTATCCTATTGCCCTTTAACATAAATTAAACCTTGTAAAAACAAGGAAGCAAATAGATCTACCTCTTCGGTAGATTGCTTCGCCGAAGAGGCGAAAATCCAAAAAAAACCAAAAGGAGGTGCGTAAAAATGCGCACGAAGTTATTCAGTAAAACTGGTATAGGCGTGATTGTTCTTATAATAATCACGGGAGTAATACTCTTTTTTGCCTCAGGATGTGGAGGTGGCGGAAGTAGTGCCGGTACCGTACTCACCAGCAACAAGGATGCACAACCCAACATCAGCGTGAGTATGTCACCCACAAGCGATAACAACGAGTTCGAATCACCGGTTACGTTCAGTCTTCAGACATCAGCCTCTAGCAACTATGTCTCCGAAGGAGATGTAGAGTGCTATGCTAGGTTTCGTGGACAGACAACGAAAGTTCAGAATTGCTCGGATAGCAGTGTAACCTTCACTGAAACATTCGAAGCAAACTCGACCAACGAGAGAGAGACACTCTATGTTATCGCCGAGGACGTAGGGGGAACCGGGGTCAATGTCTGGAAGCAAGACGTTATCATCACTCCCAAGACCACTAACCCCTCCGTTTCAACACCAGAGTTAGAAAGCTTCAGTTGCAGTCCAGAAACCGTAGAGGCCGGCAAGACAGTTACCTGTGCCGGCGCGGTAGCCGACCCGGGCGATTCGGGATCCAACTGCATAGTTACTTTCGGCGACGGTACAAGCCTGGGAACCGACCAGTGCAATTATGCCAATATCGCCCACAAGTACACCACCTCAAGAGAAGAGCCCTATACGGTTACACTCTACTTGGTAAAAAACGAAGTATCCGGAAACGCTCTTACTGACGAGGTAAAAGTCAATGCCAGCAGCTCACCTCCCCCGGAACATCCGACACTGGGAGCGCCCAGTTATACGGAAAAAACCGCGGGTGATAGCTCCGACCTCAAGATTGTCGACACCATATTCAACGGCGACGATGATCCGGACCTCGAAGGAGCAGCTGACACCGCCTGTGAAACCATGTGGGTTACCAATCCTAATGGCAATGAAGATGAAGTCAATCTTTCATCCAATTTCGCCTGGGAATACGAAGTTTCCCTAGATCAACAGGGGTGGCAAACATTCGAGTTCAATTGCAAAGACTCCGCTGATACCTACAGCAACACTCTTGAAGTTGAACTCAAAGTTGACACACGGGCACCTACCAAGCCCTCCATCAGTGGATGGACAACTCCTTACGAAGAGGAGAACGCAACTCTGACCATCCGCATACCCTACGACTGCAATCTCGAGATAACAGACGAAGAAAACGATGTCACCAAAACATGGAATCAGGTAAACGATGATGTCAGTAATCAGTTTACCAACATCAGCTACCCGATTTCTTTCTCCGACGAAGGCACAACATACGAATTCACCGCCCTTTGCACAGATAAAGCAGAGAACGAGTCGGACGAAGTCACTATTGCCATTCTGTACCAGGGAGAAGACACCGGTGGAGACGATGATGAGGATGACGATGAGGAAGAAGGGGACGACGATAATCCGGAACCGGAATACTTCTCACGCTTCTCCACAGACAACCCGACACATGTTGCTTTCTACCGGAATAACGAGTTCTACATCCTGGAAGACGGAGATCTCCAGAGAAGAACTACTGGTGGAAGCGATAAGGGACACTGGAACCTCAACTCAACCGACATAGACAATCTACCGACAATTTCCAGTCCTTCGGGAATCGCCTACTGTAACGATAAGCTTTATATCTCGAATCTGGATAACGAGAGGGTTTATGTCATAAGTGTATTCGACCCGTCCAACCCCGAATTCCTGACAACAATGGGAGGGGATATCTCTCTTGACGACCCAAAGGGGATTGTCTGTACAGGATCAGGCGGATCAATATATGTCGCTGACTACGGAAATGATAGGATCGCAAAATTCTCCGAATCCGATAGATCTTACCAGAGCTCCTTTACAGCAGACGACAGCGAACCAATAGATGTTGCGTTCAATAATGACGTCATCTATGTGCTCGAGAAAGACGGAGATGTTCTGAACGCCTACAATACCAGTGGCTCCCTCCAGGATTCGTACACCAGTATATCTGACGCAACAGCCCTGGACGCCACAGACGCTACAGACACCAACGAAACATTAATCGCTGTAGCTGACAGAGGAAATGGCGAGATTAAAGGCATCCTGTATGACGAGGACGAAGAAATGGTCCTTATATGGGATATCGACTCCACATCAGCTGGCGACGTAGATAATCCCTACGGTATAGGCTTCACCACAGCCTCTACGTGGAGGCTCCTGGTAAGTAATACCGACCCCGAATACAATTATGTATTCGAGGAAAACTAGAAAAGTCTCTAATATTTTTCATTTCAAGCAAACAAAGACCCCGTCTTTTTATAAGACGGGGTTTATTTTTTTAGTCTGTTTAATTCATTTATGACTAATTCGTTTTCCGAATTTATTTCTAGTGATTTTTCGAAGTATTCTATAGCTTTTTTGATATTACCACTATCGCGATAATAAACAGCCAATTTATTTATTAAGTCTGTTTCGTTTGGCATTATCTCTATACCTTTTAATAATATAGAAACACTGTCATATTTTTTTCCCTCCCAGTCAATCTTATAAAGATCATGAAGATCTATATAAATCTTCGTCTCTTTTGGTTTGAAATCCAAAACCTCTAAATATGAATTTTCTGCTTTCTCGTATTTGCCTTGCTCCCTGTATGCATCTCCTAGATTGCCATAAGCTAGAGAATCACGATGAACAATACCAATCGCCTCCCTATATGCCTTCTCGGCCAAATAATACTCTTCTAGAGTATAATAGGCATTACCTAAATCAAGATAATTCTCATAAGATTTTTCTGTCTTTAATTTTGCTTTCAAATCAATAATTCTTTCATAAAAAACTCTTTTGTTTTCATCATTCTTATAACCCTGCCATTTCATATGATCGGAAACAAAAAAGAAAGCTAAGAACGAAATAACCAAAACCAAGATAGTCAAAGCAATGTAAATAAATATATATTGTATTTTTTCTTTTGATATTTTCATTAATTATATTATATAGGTAATACTAGTTATTTTTCAAGTTATTCGGATTATTCCTGTCCCGATCCCACATTCCAGGATTAGAAATAATATAATTATATATTTCATCATATGATTTTTGATTTCTAATAATATGCTCGTAGTAATTACGCTGCCAGATTTCACTATTATAACCAATTTTATGTGCAACATTTGAAACTGCAGATTTTATAGACCTAATAATTGTTGGTATAGAATTAATTGTTGGTTTACCAAATTGTTCTACCGTAGGGGCACGGCGCGCCGTGCCCCTACAATTTTCTGGATAACTTATTGAATCGCCCCTACAATTATTATCACAATCGTTGCCTATAATTGAAATAACCATATGAATGTGGTTCGGCATGACATAAAAAACGCCTATAAAAACATTTTTTCTAATTTTTTGTGTATTTATTATTTCTTCTCTAACCATCCTACCTAAATCGTTCAAAATAATTTTTCCATTTTTTATATATCCAAATATACATTTTCTATTATGTGTACATATTGTTATGAAACAATCATCAGGTATTGAGTAGTCATAATATTTAAGACGAATTGATTTTTTTTTCTTGTTTTTATTATTCATAATTATATTTTTACACAAAAAAACAGACCCCCGAAGGGGTCTGTTTCTATATTCGACCTAAGATTGTAGTTACGGTTTAACTAGTGTATTACCAGTTAGAGGAATACCTTCAAGCAACGCTGTATCAGTAGCAATATTAGCCACTTCACCATCTCCCCAAGTCAAACCAGACGTATCATTAATATCAAGCCTGAATGTGTCTCCTTGTGTAGAATAATCCTGTAAGTCACCTTTCACATACACTGTCTTTGTAGTTCCAGCAGCAATAGTCAAGCTAACATCAGTAAAGGCAACAGTATTAGCATTATCGGGAGCTATGCTAACTTGAGTAGCAATCTTATTGTTTGTTGAAGCATCATATAAATCGAATGTTCTTGCTGCTAGACCAGTAGCACTAGACGCAATATCGAAGTCTATTGTATCGGTACCATCAAATATTACATCGCCTCCTGAGTCAGCAATAATATCTATTCTAATTACTTCAGTTACACCAGGTATTAGAGTACCACTTGGAGATGAACTGTTAAGTGCAAATGTTGGAACAGTCTTTCTTACAGTAAATATTCCACCACCCACTATATCTGTAGTTGAGTCAGTAACTGTAGAACCAGAGTCACCACCAACAGCCTCGAATCCGTCATTAGCATCATATACCAATTCTACCTTCTCACCGCTAGTAGCACCAGCAGAAATTGAGTTATAGTTCACCTTAGCGCTAACAACCAAGTCATCATCTTTCGGAATATCAATTCCTAGACCAGTAAATTCAACCATACCACCAGATAAGTAACCTGTTGCACTAGTACCGTTATAAGACAATATAACAGAAGATATATTGTTATCAGCAGTACTTTCTGCATCAATAGCGCCAGCAGCACTATCATTATCCACGTCAACATAAAGTTTCATCTTGTTCAAAGTGAAAGCTTCATATTGAGTAGTGAATTTGACCTTCAATACATCGCTTGATGTATCGCCAGCTACAGCAACTGCGCTATCTGGGGTATCAGCATCTAGAGAAGAAGCAATGCTACCAGCAGATAATACGTTTATTTCTACTGTAGGATCATCATTTGCTTCATCGTTGCCGTCCCAAGGAGCAGCACCGTCAGCATCAACAGCAGTAAATGAATTACCATCACCATTTTCTACAGTAATGTCTGTATCATTAGCAATACCAATCCATATCTTATCATCATTACCAACACCAGCAGTAGAAGATATATCTACAGCTAGCTCAACTTTCTTTGTCTGACCAGCAAGGATATCAATATCTAGATTGTTGAATGTTATAACGCCAGAAGTGTTAACACTTACTGGACCAGCAACCTCACTGCCATCTACATATAGATTTGCAGCAGCAACAATATCATCTAGATTACCAGCAGCATATCCAGCACCAAGATCACCTTGACCTGTATATACCAGCTTTGTAACTCTTGAATCGTTAGTATCACCAGATTTTAACAAGTGACCAACAGCCAAAACATCAGTAGCTCTCTTGATAGAAGTAGAGGTTACTGGTGTAGAAGCTAGAGATACAGTAAGACTGTCTGAACCAACGCTCATGCTGTTACCAGTAAGAGTATTTGGTACTATCTCAGTATTTGCCACATATTCACTAGCATCAGTATCATATACATAGTTTGCACCACTTAGATCCAAACCAAGTACGATAGTTCTGCCAGTAGTAGTAAAGCTTGTGTCGATATCAGCCTTAAGGGCTAGATTCCTTGTCTCACCAGCTAACAAATCGAATTGATCAGTAAATTCCTTATAATAAGAAATATTATCGCCAGCATCACAAACACCGCCTACGCCACCATTCACTTCTTCAACACAAGTACCAGAAGAAGCTGCAGCCAAAGGACCAGCAATTGTACTGTCAGTATCGGTATCTACTATTCTTATGTTCTTTAGATAGCCAAAGTTTGCAGCACCGTATAACTCTTCAACGCCAGCATTATAAATCTTCATATTAACTTTAGCTTTCTTCACAGTAGCATTTCTTTCAGATGTCACAGCAAAATCAAGGAAAGTGTTCTGAGTGCTATTTACAGCAAAAGTAGTAACAGCAGGACCGTTATCTACTAGGGTGATAGCACCACCCTCTAGACTTATTACTTGATCGCCATAAGCAAAGTTGTTTGTGAGCTGCATACCCATATCGTATACACTATCAGTTAGGGTTACATCGGTTTTCTCATCAATATAGAATTGGATATTGTCAGTTGTTCTGCCACCAGTAATGTCACCATAAACAGCAAAGTATTTAGTTTGTCCTTTCGTAATAGTGTAAGGAGAAGAAAGCACAAACACTGCTTTCTCACCATCCATCTCAGAAGTAGTAGCAAGTTCGTTACTGCCTTCTTTCAAAGTAAGGTTCTCTAGGTTTGCATTTGATAAAGAACCAGACTGTCTTAGTGTAATAGCTTCAAAATCTACATCATTGGTAGCTCCAGAAGCATCAATACTAAATCTAGCAACTTCAGCTTGTGATTCACCAAGAGTCACAGTCCAAGCAGCGCTATTTTCAGCAATAATAGCAGTATCCATAGTTTGGCTTCCGATTGTCATAGTACTACCTTTCACAGCAGAAGATAATACATTTCCGTTTACACTATATACTTCAAAAGCACTTTGATTCAAAGCACCAGCAGTAGCGCTGATATCAGCTTTCAGTGTCAAAGTCTTTGAAGCACCAGATAAGCCTAGATTTATAAAAGTAGCCATGTGTGTATCAGAAGCTACACTTCTACCGCTTGTCAATCTAGTATTACCATCATATAGGTAT
Source organism: uncultured Candidatus Saccharibacteria bacterium (assembly GCA_964424445.1). Taxonomy (GTDB): domain Bacteria; phylum Patescibacteriota; class JACPGU01; order JACPGU01; family JACPGU01; genus CAYRIM01. The sequence goes on from CAYRIM010000007.1 coordinate 16,223, forward strand.
ACGTTTTCGAAATCCGATGAAGCACCAACTCCAGTTCTCTTTACTACTATTTCGTCAATATCGCCATCAGATTCAATGTTGAACTTAAGATATGGAACTCCAGTAGCACCTATTAGTACGGTAGAAGCAGCGGGAGTACTTGAAGACAAACTAACTGTTGTGCCTTCAGCTGTACCTTCTTCACCATCATCTCCATC
>CAYRIM010000008.1:0-16381 GCA_964424445.1 uncultured Candidatus Saccharibacteria bacterium
AAAAGCTTATTTTCTATTTCATCAGCATCTTCTATCTTTTCCAAATCTTCCTGGCCAAAATCAAGAGCATCTTTATCTATTATGGTAATAAAGTTTTCCCAAATCTCTTTCTTATTTTCAGGCTTCTCCCGATCAAGTAAATCCTGATTGTTAAATTTACCAAAATGAGCGTTAACAATGTTTTTTATCTCTTGGACAAAAACATCTTTGGCTTTACCTATCAAGCTAACATCTATCACCTGACCTGAGCCTGTCGAAGGTTCTATCTCGTCCTTTCCTTGTAAGATTTTATTTCTCTTAGTATAAATAGCGGCTCTTTGTTTATTCATAACATCATCATATTCCAAAACATGTTTTCTTATATCAAAATTGTGACCTTCTACTTTTTTCTGTGCAGTTTCTATCGCTCTAGATATCATCTTGTTCTCAATTGGTTGATCCTCTGGAATACCAAGTGTTGTCATAAGTCTTTTTATTCTCTCGGCACCAAAGACTCTCATCAGATCGTCTTCCATGGATATAAAAAAACGAGATTCACCAGGATCGCCTTGACGTCCAGAACGCCCTCGAAGCTGATTGTCTATTCTGCGAGACTCATGTCTTTCTGTGCCAATAACGAACAATCCTCCTAGTTTTTTTATTTCTTCTGCTTTTTTGTCATCATAAGGATGGCCTCCCAGAATAATATCGACCCCTCTACCGGCCATGTTGGTGGCAATTGTTACAGCACCTCTCGATCCTGCTTGAGCTATGATTTGAGCCTCTCTTTCATGATGCTTGGCATTTAGTATCTCGTGTTTCACTCCCTGCATATTAAGCATATTTGACAAAAGTTCATTTTTTTCTATAGATATAGTACCCACAAGTACAGGCTGTCCCCTTTCGTTTCTTTCTTTTATTTCTTCAACTAGCGCCTTGGTCTTTCCTTCTTCGGTTCTATAGATTTTGTCACTTTGGTCATTCCTAACCATTGGCTTATTTGTAGGGACCTCTATCACATCTAGCTTGTATATTTTATAAAACTCCTCACTTTCTGTTACTGCAGTACCTGTCATGCCAGCTAATTTATTATACAAACGAAAATAGTTCTGAAATGTTATGGTAGCCATTGTCATACTCTCTCTTTTTATTTCAACGCCCTCTTTTGCTTCAATAGCTTGATGAAGCCCCTCGCTATATCTACGTCCAAACATCAGTCTTCCCGTAAATTCATCCACTATTACTACCTCCCCTTCCTTTACCACATAATCCTTGTCTTTTTGATACAAAACATGAGCTCGAAGCGCCTGCTCTATGTGATGGACCAATTCCACTCCCTTATCATAAACATTACTCATTCCAAGTATCCCCTCCATCTTCTTAATACCGTCATCACTAAGGGTAACTGTCCGCATTTTTTCATCGATATTATAATCATCATTTTCTTTTAGGGAGGGCACTATAGAAGCAAATTTCTTATAAAGCTCCCCTGATTCTTCTGCTGGCGCAGAAATAATTAGGGGGGTCCTGGCTTCATCGATCAATATAGAGTCAATCTCATCAACAACCGCATAATGAAGATCTCTTTGTGCCTTCTTTGATGAATGGGTAACCATGTTGTCGCGCAAATAATCAAAACCAAACTCATTATTGGTACCATAGGTAATATCAGCCATGTAGGCTTCTTTCCTCTCAACCTCTACAAGGTATTTGTTCTCAATTTCAATCTGTACTTCGACCTCTTTTTTTTCTTGCTTTTCTATTTGTTCGCTAGACTGTGGGATTTCTTTTTTTTCTTGATTAAAATCAACCAAATAAGCATAGTCATGTACTATAACACCAACCTTCAAACCAAGGAAATCAAATACTCTACTCATCCACTGAGCATCACGTTTTGCCAAATAATCATTCACTGTCACCACATGAACGCCCTTACCCAATAGTGCATTGAGATAAAGCGGTAAGGTAGAAACCAGAGTCTTTCCTTCACCAGTTCTCATCTCAGCTATCCTTCCTTCATGCAACACTACTCCACCTATTAATTGCACATCGAAATGTCTCATTCCCAGGGCTCTCCTCGAAGCTTCTCTTACAACTGCATATGCCTCAGGAAGAATTTCGTCTAAAACCTGTTTTTCCCGTCTCAGCTTCCTTTCCTTTCTAGTCTTATCCAGATCCTTCTCGCCTTTTATTTCATCTAATGGATCATCAACAAATTGAGAGATTCTTGTCTTTATTCTTTCTCTAAATTCAATGGTTTTTTTTCTCAAATCCTCGTCACTAAGCTTTTCTATGTCTTTTTCTAATTTATTGATTTTCTCAATTACAGGCTTTATTTTTTTTAATTGTTTTTTACTTGGATCGCCAAATATCTTTTCATAGATACCCATATGTTTTTATTCTATTAGTAAATTAAATAAAAAAAGCAAATCTGATTAATCTTCAATTTGCAATTTTCAATGACTTAATTATCAAAGACTTTAAGGTTAGAAAATTAAACTATTAATTGAAAATTGAAAATTTATTTTCCATAAATAACCCCATATCCTCCGTCCTCTCTTTTATATACAACACTTGGAAGTTTCGTCATTTTGTCTTTGAACATATAAAAGTCGTGACCCAAAAGTTCCATACTATAGATTGCCTCCTCCTCTGTCATAAGGGATCCTATCTGAAATTTTTTTCTTCTCTTTATTAGTTTTTTCAACTCTTTTGTATCTAAATGCCCAATAGTATTTGCGTTTTCTTTATTATTTTTTTTTCTTTCACGTACAAATCTTTCCTTAAACTCCCTTAATTTTCTTTCCATCTTTTCCTGCACAAGGTCTATAGCTTCATACATGTCTGGCGCTATTTCCTCTACTCTTACCATGTGATTTGGCATCTTTAGGGTTAACTCAACAGTTGAGCGAGGTTGACCCCTGCTCCTTCTACTAGAATGCAATTCTACATCAATAGAAACAGGCCGGACCCCTTCCATGTATTGTTCTAACTTGCCAATTTTTTCATAAACATAGTTTTTAATAATTTTTGTGGGTTTTGTATTTTTACCTGATATGTTTATTTGCATTATGTCCTCCTTGTTAGCTTATTATTTTATGACTTTTTCTCCAACATATTTATGTAGAACTTCGGGAACCAAAACTGATCCGTCTTTTTGTTGGAATTGTTCTAGTATTGCCGGGAGAAGCCTGCTAGTTGCAAGACCAGAAGCATTTAGAGTATGAGCAAATTCGTTTTTACCAGAACCCAAATCCTTATAGCGTATATTTGCACGCCTAGCTTGATAATCCAAAGCGTTAGATGCACTACTTACTTCCTTATAACCCCCCATACTGGGAATCCAAACCTCGATATCTAGGGTCTTTGACATAGCAGCAGAAGCATCTTTTGCAGCAAGTAATACCGTTTGATAATGAAGACCCAGTCCCTCTACTAGTTTTTCTGCATTTTTTACTAATTCATCTAAGGCCTTGGTAGAATCATCAGGTTTTACAAACTGAAACATTTCTATTTTATTGAATTGATGCCCTCTTATCATTCCCCTTTCTTCCTTTCTGTAACTACCCGCTTCTTTTCTAAAACAAGTAGAATAGGCAAAGTATTTCAAAGGAAGGTCTTTTTCATTCAAAATCTCATCTCGATGATAATTTGTTAACATCATTTCGCTAGTAGCGTTCAAACATAAATCTTCTTTTTTATCAGAGGACCCAGAAGTCCAAAAAAGATCATCTCTAAACTTTGGCAGATGACCAGAAGCATATGCTGACTTTTCATTTAAAAGAAATGGTGGTATTAGAAATGTGTACCCATTTTTTTTATGAAAATCTATAAAATAATTAAGAAGTGCCCATTCAAGCAATGCACCTTCTCCTTTATAACACCAAAAACCCGAACCAGACATTTTTACTGCTCTTTTATAGTCAATGATATCCAAGGAAGTTGCTAAATCAACATGATCCTTCGGTTCAAAATCAAAATCAGGCTTCTTGCTAAAAGTCTTAACAACCTTATTGTTTTCCTTCCCCCCAGGCAAAACATCGTCTGATGGGATGTTTGGTAATTCAGAAAGCTCCATATTTAGCTTGTCTTCTTTTTTTCTTAATTCTTCATCCAACCTCTTTATATCATCTCCCATCTTCTTCATCTTTTTGATTACATCGGGCGAAGGTTTTGTTTTTGAATATTTATTGCGTTCTGCCTTCAGTTCTTCTGTTTGAGATATTATTTCTTTTCTTTCATCGTCAATCCTTATTATTCTGTCCAAATCCAAATCCTTTTCGCTCATTCTTTTCAGAAGAGCTTTCTTTATTTCATCTTTTTTTTCTCTGACAAGTTTTATATCTAACATTTTTGATTTATTGATCTTATTATTCAGTTGATTTAATACTACCAAAAATTGACATTATTGCCAATATTTTATAAGCTAAAGCCATAACGATCCTTAACACTTAAAAAATATAAATAAAAAAACACTGGGAGGTGGTTTTTTTAATGTGTGGCATTATTGGTGAAATTTGCAAGGAAGGGAACAAGGTTGACATAGGCATCAGGGCAAAAAGACTACTTAGAAATCTGCAACACAGAGGACATGAATCAGCAGGAATTACCGTTACCGACGGTCAGAATGTGAGTACAAAAAAAGGCACTGGCGAAGTTATCGAAGCCATACCTAAGCGCTGGGCATTCAGAAAAGAAGGGCTTGCGGCGATAGGACAAGTCAGATACTCTACTACCGGGTCAAGCGTGCCCAAGGATAATAGAGCGATAAGTCTTTCTGAGTCAGAGGTAAGTTACGAGGAGCTTCACGAACACGAAAAAAGTCCTGGGGCAAAAAGTAGCCAACCCTTTTTCCACGACTCTACCTTCCAAGGAAGATGCGCCCTAGTTCACAATGGCAATCTGACAAACGCATCCTCCCTAAAAAGTTCGCTCATCGAGAAGGGTATCGATTTTGAAGGTAGTTCGGATAGTGAGGTTATTCTGAAACTACTCTGTTATCTTATTGATGCAGAAAAACTTGAAGTTCTAGAAGCCATCCAGAAAACAATGACCAAAATAAAAGGTGCTTTTTCTTGTATCTTTTTAACAAAGAAAGGATTGTGGGTGTTTCGTGACAAGAAGGGCTTTCGTCCTCTAAAAGTAGCTGAAACTAAAGATAGTTTTATTTTTGCCTCAGAAGATTGTGCTTGGCATAATCGCCAGGCAAAATTTCTTAGAGATGTTATGCCGGGAGAAATAATTGAAGTAAGAATTGGTAAGAAAGACCTAATATTCCATAAACCCCCAGAAAAAAAACATCGATTAGCCGTCTGTGTTTTTGAATACATCTATCTTATGGCTTTTTATAGCTGGGGAGTGGCGAAAATAAGGACACTGCTAGGAAAAAGGCTCTTTCATCACCATCCATTCCCTGGAATAGTAATACCCGTCATGACATCGGGTGAAGGCGGTGCTTTGGGGTACCACATGGCTCAATCACAAGAATTCCCCGGCAGATCCTTCTATTTTCCCGCTCTTTACAAAAACCCTCTCGTAGGAAGAACATTCCTAGAACCAAAGCAGATTGAACGTATCCACAAGAACAGAAGTAAGTATTTTTTCTTGTTTGATGCTATTCGTGAATCAATTTATGAATTAGCTAAAACCGAGAAAAAAATATTCATTACACTTATCGACGATTCACTTATCAGGGGCAATGTGTCTAGAACCATCATAAAGCTAGTTAGAGCAGAGCTAAAGAAGCTATGCCCCGATATTTATAAGAAAATCAGAATCATTTGGCTCCTAACCTCCCCCCCCTACAAAAGTCCTTGTTACTTCGGCATTGATACTTATGAAAAAAAAGAGCTCATTGCTGCGAATAGGGATATTGAAGGAATACGCAAAAGCATCAATGCAAGCTATGTAGGATACCTTCCTCTTGAAGATATGCTGGAAATAGCAGCAGAAGTTTTAGAGATAGAACTAAGCGATTTCTGTGAAGCATGTTTTTCGGGAAATTATCCTATTCCTATTGATCCCGAACAGATCAAAATGTCATTAAAATAGAGAGGACCTCGTCCTCTCTTTTTTTATCTTCCTAATTTCTTATTTTCTTAATTTTTTAATCCCTGGGTTTCATAAAAGGAAAAAGGAGAATTTCTCTTAGAGTATCACTATCAGTTAAAAGCTTTATGAATCTATCAACCCCCAAGCCCCATCCTGCCGCTGGCGGCATTCCATATTCTAGTGCTTCTACATAATCCATATCTATCTCATGAGCCTCCTCTTCACCCTTTTTTCTCTGCCTGTCTTGTTCCAAAAATCTATCTAGTTGATCCATCGGATCATTGAGCTCACTATAAGCGTTTATTAATTCTAATCCACCTATTATCAACTGGATACTTTGTGCTGTCTTGCCGTCTTTATTTTTTTTAGCAAGAGGTTTTAATTCTATTGGATGATCAGTAATAAAAGTAGGTTGATCTATTTTTTTTATTGCTTCCTTGAAAGCCTCGTCACTCATTTTCCCCTTTGTTAGTTGAGAAAAAGTTTTACGGGAAAATGGTTTTGTGAATCTTATCTTTTTTCCTTGAAAACTTATGTGATTCCTTCCAAAAATTTCCCTCACCATCTTATTAAACATTTCTTCAGTTAATTTCATTAAATCTTCATAATCAGCATAAGCCCAGTAAAACTCCAGTATAGTAAATTCGGGATTATGGTTGGCGTCTACTCCCTCGTTTCTAAAACATTTCCCCATTTCATAAACCTTCTCAAATCCTCCCACAAGTAATCTTTTCAAGTAAAGCTCCGGGGCAATTCTCAAATATACATCCGTATCATAGGCACCATATTCTGTCTCAAAAGGTTTAGCGAGCGCCCCCCCTGCTATCGGATGCAAAATGGGCGTTTCTACTCCCATAAAACCTTTTGATTCTAGAAAACCAGACAGAAATTTCAAAACCTTATCCCTTATAATAAATTTTTCCTTTGCTTCTTTGTTAAAAATCAAATCCAGGTATCTTTTTCTATATCTTTCCTCTGTGTCTTTCAGTCCATGCCATTTTTCCGGAAGAGGTCTCAAGGCCTTAGTGAGTATTTCGTATTTTTTAACATTCAGGGTTCTTTCGCCTTTCTTTGTCTTGAATATTTCTCCCTCTACCCCAATAAAATCTCCTATATCAAAATTTTTTAGAAAAAATTTATACTTTTCTTTTCCTAGTTCTTTTTCGTTTAAAGCAATTTGTATTTTACCAAGACCGTCCTGTACATGAGCAAAAGTAAGACGACCCATATCTCTAATCAGCATCAGCCTTCCAGCTAATCTGACTTTTTTTGTTCCCATTTTCAATTTCAAAGCTTCTTCACTTGTGTGAGTACGATCAAATTTATAAGCATAAGGGTTAACACCTGCTTTCTTAAGATTTTCCATCTTTTGCTTACGAATTTTTATATATTCATCTTCCATAATTCAAATTATACATAATTACCATCTATTTTTGTAGATTATTTTTATATAGAAAATTAATCAAAAACAAAAATAGCTTAAATAAGCAAAAAACCTTGACTAATTATAGAAAAATGTGTTAAAATAGCCATAAATAGATGAATAATCATAACCATGAAGAGAGGAAGGTTTTCTACAATTAGAGAAATTGTTTTTTTAACCATAAGCATTGCTTTCATATTGGCAAGTGTTTTCTCTTTTTACATACCAAAAACACAGGGTTATTCCGGAAAAGATTATGATTACGAACTACTTTACCAGTCTCCTTATCCTTCAGTACTAAGCCCCGATGAAACAACAAACGTTTATATAGAAATAAAAAATACCGGATCCGAGACTTGGTATAATTCTGGTTCTAATATAGTAAGACTAGGGAGTGGATCATCTTATGGCAATTATTATCAAAACAGGGATTACGATAGTGAATTTGCCAACACCGACTGGTTATCGCCAAATAGACCAGTTACTATTTCTGAATCAAGCATAACTACCGGTTCTACGACCCAATTTCAATTCAACATTAAAGCTCCTTCTGCTCACGGAACCTACAAGGCTTATTTCACTCCTGTTGTCGACGGACTAAAATGGATGAGAGATATGGGAATATATTGGGAAATAACCGTTATAGAAAACGGAAATCAAGAAGTATACGAAAATCCAAGTACCAACCAAGTACAAATCGATAATGACTACGAAACTTCTAATTATAATAATAGCTTGAGTTCTGATAATTCTGGCGATCAGATTGACACCAGAGACATCTTAGAGGACTACGCCCCATCTGTTGTAAAAATATTTTGCAAAAAAAATCCTAATTCCAATACTCTTTCCAAGGGTTCAGGCACACTATTGAAAAATACTACGAACAATCCGGATCTACCAAACTACTACATAATCACCAATCTTCATGTAATAGAAACAGGAAATTCATATATACCTAGATGTTTGATTCAAATATATCCCGACTACAAGAACAGCAAAGGATATTTACTTTTCAAAAGCACAAATTACAAATATTATGATGAAAATATTGATATCGCAATAATAGAACCACAAATTGTAGATTATAATGATCAGGAACATAAGAAAATAGCTGACTTCGTTGATCTTAATTTCGCTAATTCCTACTTTGGTGATTATAATACCTTGGGTAGCAATTCTATGAATGATAGTGGAATAATGAATAATAGAACAGGAAATGATGATATACTTTTTCTTCTTGGTTTTCCTGGATTCGGAGGCGCAAACCTAACAATTACTACAGGTGTTGTTTTGGGTTTTCGAAACTATAACGGTATAAATTATATTGAGACAAATGCAAAAGTAGGGCCCGGTTTTTCCGGTGGACTGGCAATAGATGAGGATGGTGATATAATCGGAATACCTTCCATACTTATCACTAGAAAAAGTGAAAACTTAAGTTTAGTATTATACTTGCACGATTTGCCAAACTTAGCACTGAAATAAAGTTACGTAACTAGTTACGTAACTAATATAAAAAAATCTCTCGACTACACTACTTCGATTATACTCAGCACAAGTCGAGACAAGGGGGTGAACTTTTATAATGAAATTGATTCTAGAAAGAGAGAAGGGTGACCCAAGAAAAATAACAATAGGATATGGTGGAATGATTTATACAAAAGACCATATTTTTTCTATCTACTTTTCCTCAGTAAAAAATATTGATGATAAACTTTGGAAGCTTTTCTATTCTATTAAAGCGAATGAATCAAATTTTACAAAACTTTCGAAGAAGAAAGGTGCAGAGCCAGAGTTAGTTTCTGGTTCTCATGTATGGATTATACTAGAAGGATCTAAAGAAAGTGCTATGAAGGATATAAGAAAGTACATAGAAAAATGTACCGAAGGTTTCATCATCGAAATTCAATAATTATCTCAACGCCGAATTAGACATTAAACATCTTCTCGGCGTCACATATTAAGGAATGACACCCGCAAGGGTGTCTATTTTTTTACCTGTCATTCCCAGCTTGACTGAGTATCTAGTTTATCTTATGTTGGCTCCATTTTTTATAATGGAGCCACAATGTAAAACTATTCTAAACCAAACAATTTCACTGCGTTATCCGTTGTAACTCTTTCCACCTCCTCCGAACCAACACTCTTCACTTCTGCCACCTTCTTTGCTATTAAAGGTATGTAGCTAGGTTCATTTCTTTCTCCACGATGCGGTTCGGGTGCAAGAAAAGGACAATCGGTTTCCAGAACCAAACGATCTAGAGGGATCTCTTTTATAACATTTTGAATCCCCTCCTCGTAAGTAATGGTCCCTGTAACTCCAAAAAGAAAATTATTGTATTCCAAAAATTTTTTCAGCCGCTTTTTTCCACCCGAATAGAAATGAAATACCCCCCCTGATTCTTTATTCTTAATTCCTAATTCTATGAAAATCTCTTCGAGATTTTCATATGCTTTATTACAATGAATTAAGATTGGCAGATTATATCTTATGGCAAGTTTAATTTGTCCAAGAAAAAGTTCTTTTTGCTCTTTAATATCTCTTCTTCTCTCTTCCGGAGGCGGTTCGGTATCATCCAGTCCACACTCACCTATTGCAATAACATCATTTTCTTTGACTAAAGTTTCTAATTGCCCTAACTGTTTCCAGGTCAAATCTTTATTCCCCGGATCAGTACATTGGGGATGAATACCAACCGCAGAATAAACTACATCCGGAAATTTTTTACTAACTTCTATTGCTTTTTTTGAATCCTCAATGTTTGAGCTAACACAAATGATTTTCTCAACATTATTATCCAAAGAACGCTGAACGACCTCGTCCAGCATTTTTTCGTAATCTTTAAAATTTAGGTGGGCATGGGTATCTATAAACATGAATTACCTATCTAATAAACTGTGAAAGAATCACACAAAACATTACTATTATCAAAGCTATAATATCTTTTCTTTTTATTTTTCTTTCTCTCAAAAAAACATAGGATCCAAAAACTATCAATACTGGCGCTAGCATTAATACTAAAAAAGTATAAACAATGCCAACAGTCTGGTATCCATAATAAACAAAGATCATCACCAATACCCACATCAATCCTACAAAAAACAAATTCTTAATTTCTTTTTTTGACAAATCCCGAACTTGCGGTTTTAAAAATATAAACAATAATAAAGCTACCAACCCAACACGAACAGTATACATAGCTACCGGCGAATAATAATATAATAATTCTTTTATTAGATTGTTTTCTATTGATTCGAAAACTATTGCTCCCATTATTGGGATAATCCCTTTATCAATTTTCAAATGTTTTTTTTCTACATGCGAAAAAATAAGAGCTAGAGATGCTACCACAGCTAATATAATAATCCCCCAATTTCTTTCATCTGGATAAAATATACTAGCTATTAGTATTGTCAAAAGAGGAGTAAAAACTACAAAAGGCTCTATCTCAGATAAACCTTCTCGATAAAAACCAGAGTAATACATCATATTTCTTATTGCCGCAATTATAATAACAAGTCCCAATATTAGCAAAGGAATAATTTTGAGCCCTTCGGGATCAATTTTGCCCAGAAAAGGAAATAAGAAAATAGAAATAATTAAAAAAGAAAAAAGAAATATAAAAGGAACAAAAATCCTGTATCTTTTTCTTTTTCTAGAAAAAATAGACTTTTCTTTTATGACATCAATAACATTGAATATAACAGCCAAAAATGGAAATATCATATTTATTTTTTTATTCCGAGTAGTATTTAGGGGTATTTTATTTTGGGAAAAGTGGTTCTACTTTTTTTATTTTTTTGTTTTCAAAAATTTTTATAATCTTCTCACTCGTTTCTGGCATAAAAGGCGAAAGGGTTTCACCGATTACCTTAATATCACTTAGAAGATTGTTTATAACAGAGCTAAGTTTTTCCTCGTTATCCTTTATGGTCCATGGCTTCTCATCATCTATGTATTTATTTGCTTCATGAATTGCTTCCCACACTTTTTCTAAAGCCTTGTCTAGTTTATAGTATGTAAAATAATTTTTTAAATCAATAATTTGAGCCTTATTGTTATTTTCAAATTCAATATCATTCTTCTCAGCAATATTTGTAACTCGACTTACTAGATTTCCCAAACTATTAGCAAGATCACTATTATATCTCTCATCAAATCTATCCCAGGTAAAGTCCCCATCTTCAGTTGTAGGTATCTCTCTTATCAAAAAATATCTAAGAGCATCAACACCATATCGATTTACTGCCTCCTCTATATTAATAACATTTCCCAAAGTCTTGCTCATTTTCTTGCCTTTTGAGGTAATAAAACCATGAACAAGAATTGCTTTTGGCACCCCAATATCACCAGACAATAACATTGCCGGCCAATATATAGCATGAAAGCGAGTTATGTCTTTGCCAATCACATGTAGATCGGCTGGCCAGAATTTATCAAATTTTTCATTATCAACTAGCCAGTCAACACCTGAAATATAATTAGTCAATGCATCAAACCAAACATACATATTTTGACTATTATCATCCGGGACTTCTACCCCCCAAGAAAGTTTTTCTTTCGGTCTAGAGATACTAAAATCTTCTATTTCATCTAAAACATTTAATATTTCTTTTTTACGGTGGGAAGGAACTATCTTCAATTCATCTTTTTCGATCAATTCTTTTATTTTATCCTTATAATTAGAAAGTTTAAAAAACCAATTTTCTTCCTCTACTATCTCTGGTTCCCTATCATGATTTGGGCACTTACCATCGACGAGATCACTTTCTTTCAAAAAAGATTCACACCCAGTACAATATAATCCCTGATATTTTTTCAGATATATATCTCCCTTTGCCTTACATCTTTTCCATAATTCTTGAGCAGCTTTTATATGCCCATCTTCCGATGTCCTTATATATCTATCCCAAGATAAATCAAATCTATCGCCCATATCAATAAAACTTTTCACCATATCATCAACAAAACCTTGTGGTTCTTTACCAGCTTCTTCAGCTGCCTGTTGAATCTTGAGACCATGTTCGTCTGACCCAGTCAAAAAAAACACTTCCTCGCCCTTTTGTCTGTGGTATCTAGCTATGACATCAGAAAGTATTTTCTCGAAAACATGACCAATGTGAGGTTTAGCATTTACATAGTCTATTGCAGTTGTAATATAAAATTTATTTTTATCCATAGAAATTATTATACCTTAAAAATTATTTTTTTCTAGGTTTTTACCTATTATCCAAAACTATTACAAATTCCCCCTTTATTTTTTTAGAACCAAAATATTTTATTATATCCGAGACGTTTCCTCTTTTTATTTCTTCAAATTTCTTAGTTAGCTCTCTCCCCACTACTATATTTATATTCCCTAGATATTTACTAATATCTTCAAGTGTTTTGATTATCCTGTAGGGCGATTCAAAAATAACAATAGTCCTTTTATCGTCCTTCATTTTTTTGAGTAAAGTCTCTCTTCCTTTTTTCTTTGGTAAAAAACCTAAGAATAAAAAATCATCAGTAGGAAAACCACAAACCGACAAAATTGTGGTAGCAGCGCTAACTCCGGGCACAGGAATAATCTCAACCTCCAATCCTTTTTCTTTTTCCAACCAAATTCTTCCTAGAAGTTCGTTCCCGGGATCGGAAATCCCCGGTGTCCCCGCATCCGTAACAAGGGCAAGGTCATGCCCTTCCTTTAATAAATCTATAATTTTTTCTACTTTTGATAATTTAGAATGTTGAAAATAAGAGATCATTCTCACATTGATATTATATTTATCCAAAAGTATTTTTGTTTTTCTAGTGTCTTCGGTCAATATAAAATCAACCTTCTTGAGAGTTTCAACTGCTCGAAAAGTTATATCATCTAAATTCCCAATTGGCGTTCCTATTATATATATTTTTGACACAATAAAATTATTATTTTTTTCTAAAGAAAAAATGCATAAAAACCGTATTACCTAATTTATCTTTAAAAAATTCTGCTAGATTGAATTTATCTTCAAACATTTCAATAAGCTCTTTTTCCTTATAGAAAGCAAAGAATCTTTTACATTCCCCCTCCTTATCATCAACAAACTTTTCGCCTTCACCTTCTTTTACACAAACATGAATAACACCATCTTCATTTAATATCTTATATAATTTTTTTACAACATCTGGCATTTTCTTTTTTGGTATATGGATTAAAGAAGTAACTGCCCAGATACCATTAAAGGATTTTTCCTTAAAATCTAGTTTTTCAATATCCATGAGATATGACCTTAAACCTTTTTATTTGCATGATTCAATCATTTTTTCCGACAGATCTACACAAGTAACATCTAAACCTTTTTTTGAGAAATAGTAAGCATGATCACCAGAACCACATCCTAGATCCAAAATCTTGTTGCCAGAAAGCAAATCAAAAAACACACTAAAATCTCTTCTTCTTTTTAAATCAAAAAGTTTTCTGAATTTTCTTGATAATTCTTTAGAATTTTTATTATAAGAATTAATTGTTTCTTTTTTATAATTATCCATAGATACTAAGAAGTAATCTTTTCCAATCCTCAATTCCCAAATCTTGTGCTCTTACTTTTTCATCCAAGCCAATTTCCTTAAATATATTATAAACCTTTTCCTTTGAAATTTTTAATTTATCTGATAAATTATTCGTTAATAATTTCCTTTTCGAACCAAAACCAGCTTTCACGAGATCAAAAAATTTCTCTTCATCAACTTTTAACTTTTTACTTTTAACTTTTAACTTAATTATTGCGCTGTCTACTTTCGGCTGCGGCCAAAAAGATTTTTTGTTCACATAAAACTCTATCTTCGAATCTGCAAACATTTGTACAGAAACCGCAAGAAGATTCATGTTCCCTTTTTGAGCAACAATTCTCTCTGCCACCTCTTTCTGGATCATCAAAACTATGATCTCTGGTTTATTCTCTAAACTGAATATTTTGCGTAATAAGTAAGAAGTTAGGTAATATGGAATATTTGCAACTATCTTGTATCTTTTATTTCTTAATTCATAATTCTTAATTCTTAATTCTAAGAATCTAAGTATATCATCATTAACTAAATCTAAATTCTTTAAACCTGAAAACTTGCCCTTCAGATATTCAAACAACCCCCTGTCTTTTTCAACTGCAACAACCCCTCCTGCTTTTTTGCAAAGTGCGTGAGTAAGAGATCCTTGACCTGGTCCAATTTCCAAAACAACATCTTCTTTCTCAATATTAGCAACATCAATAATGCGGTCCAAAATTTTTTTGTCCGCCAAAAAATTCTGTCCTAGTTTTTTTGATGGTTTGAACATATTTATATTATAACCCATAAAAAAGGAAATCCCTCTTAGAAAAGAGGGATTTTTGTAGGTAATTATTTAGATTTTTCAGGAGACACTGGAGAGACCCAGAAACCCAGAGCAGAAAGCGAACAGATAAGCCCGTGAAATAATATTGGAATTAAGATATAACACAGCACTATTGCGTCTGCCTTCTGGGGAAAGAGATAACAAGCAATCATTACTAAGAAACTACTTGAAATAATAACCGAGACACCGGGAATCGTAGTAAAAAGAAATTTATACAACCTAGGTATCATTTTATTTCTCCCTTCTTTTTAATCTGCAAGACATGTTACTTATTATATTATGAAAATATAAAAAAGTCAATATATTTCGTATAATAAGCTTTTTTTATTGAATGAAATTTTTTATATCATCATCTATTTCTTCAATAAACCGAGAGGGAGGATTGACTTGGACCCCCCCATAAAGCAGTCTGTTAGTTGCATATAGTATATACAGATTTTTTCTAGCTCTGGTCATTCCCACATAACAAAGTCTTCTCTCTTCCTCTATTTCACTGTCATCCTCTATGCTTCGACTATGGGGAAATATTCCCTCTTCGGCTCCCACTATGAAAACATAATCAAACTCGAGTCCTTTAGCACCATGAAGAGTCATTAGACTTATTGCCTCTTTATTAAAATCAGCCGTATCTAGATTGGTAATCAAAGATACATCCTGCAAAAACGCGGGTAATGATTCCCCGGAATCAAGATTGTCAAATCTTTGTGCTACCGAAAGAAGCTCCTTTACATTTTCCCATCTAGCCTCTCCTTCATTACTTCCATCTAGAAGAAAATCCTTATACTCCGTAACTCTTATTATGGTCTTTATCAAATCAGAAACACTTTCTTCTTTGCTTGCTCTTTTTATTTTTTCATAAACATCATAGAAATTTTCTAAATATTTTTTTGGTCTGCTCTCAACTTTATCTAAAAATGATTTATTAAAATCATCGAGACTTTTTATTTTACTAAAATACGAAAAAGCAACACCTCCAATTCCCCGAGAGGGAACATTAACGATTCTTTTTAGAGATATAAAATCAGCAGGATTATTAATAATTTTGAGATACGCCAAGATATCTTTTATTTCTTTTCGCTCATAGAAGCTCACCCCTCCCACAATTCGATATGGGATGGAATTTTTGATAAAAGCTTCTTCAAGAGCACGGCTCTGAGCGTGAGTCCGATAAAAAACCACGAAATCATTCAAGCTGCAATTTTCATTTCTTCTTATTATTCTTTGTATCTGAGAAATAATAAATTCTCCCTCATCACTCTCGTCTAGCGCCTCATAGACATTTATCAATTCTCCCTCTTTATTATTAGTCCAAAGCTCTTTGCTTTTGCGCTGAATATTTTTTTCTATGACACTTTGAGCTCCCCTCAGAATGTTTTTAGTACTTCTGTAATTTTCTTCCAATCTAAAAATCTTCGCACTCGGGTGGTCTTTTTCGAAATTAAGTATATTTCTTATATCCGCACCGCGAAAATTATAAATCGATTGATCGGGATCCCCCACCACACAAATATTTCCCTGTCCTGAACTTGTTGAAGGATTGTTATCTCCTACCAACAATTTTACCAGAATATAC